>JAYUAK010000172.1:0-11005 GCA_043741335.1 Actinomycetota bacterium | reverse complement strand
AATGTGATCTTCAGGTGGATCGCCGTCACGACGAGCGGCGCCAGAAGCTCTTCACCGTCCTGCAGCGTGACACCGCGAGCCGCGCCATTCGCCGTGAGGATCCGCCCCACCCGCGCGTCCGTCCGGACCTCGGCACCAAGCTCGCGGGCGCTCGACTCGATAGCGGCCGCCACCGCGCCCATGCCACCTTCGGGAACGGCCCAAGCACCGAGGTTGCCATCGCCGACGTCGCCGATCGAATGGTGGGCCATGACGTAGCCCGTCCCCGGCTCGTACGGTCCCGCCCACGTACCGATCAAACCGTTCAGCGACATGACGGTCTTCACCTGATCCGACTCGAAGAAGCGGTCGAGGATGTCGATGATCGACATCGTCATCAGGCGCGTGACGTCGCCGACCGTCTTCACATCCAGCCCGCGGAACCGCCAGACCAGGCGCAACTGCTCGAGCAGGTCGGTCGGACGCCTTGACCCGACGATCGGCGGCGTGGTCATCAGCAGCGGGCCGAGCACCTCAGCCAAACCGCCGATCCACGCAGTCCACCGTTCGATCGACTCGGCGTCGTTCTTGGAGAACTTCGCGAACTCCTCGTAGTTCTTCGCGGGGTCGTCGTACTGAGCGATGCATCGACCATCGGGAAACGGCAGGAAGTACGGCCCCGTGGGGTGCACGCGATAGCCGTGGCGAGCCAGCCGGAGATCCTTGAGGGTCGTGTCCGGCATCAGGCTCATCACGTAGCTGAGCGTGGTGACCTTGAACTCGGGCGCCTCCGGCCAGGGCGCCATGGTGTCGGCCGCGCCGCCGGTCTTGTGTCGAGCTTCGAGCACCACGGTCCGGGCGCCGGACTTGGCCAGATATGCCGCGGCGACCAGCCCGTTGTGGCCGCCGCCGATCACGATCGCGTCGTACTGGTTCGTCATGGCATGGGGTACGAGCGCACCGTATTGCTGAACGGCCATTCAAGGCAAGAAGGGACGCAGCCAGGCATGAAGCCGAACGGACCGGCCGAGGAGTCAGCGCTCCCTGACCGGTCGTTCAGACGACGGGGAGTGACGCCGAGATCGGCTCGATGCCTTCCTCGACCCGGTCTTCGTGGCGCAGACGCAACAGCGGCAAGAGCAAGAGCGCGGCCACGGCCGCGGCCAATCCCGCGATCCCGTAGACCTTCTTCGGACCGACGGCCTTCAGCACAGGACCGGCAAAGACGTACGCGAGCGCGATGCCGATCGACAGCAACGAATCGAACCCCGCCATCACTCGGCTACGCACCGCATCCGGTGAGCGCCGCATCATGATCCCCTGCTCCGCGACGATCGTGAGGCCGTCGCTCATTCCCATCACGACAAGGGAAACCAGAACCACCGAGAACACGGGCGCGAAGAGGATGCCCATGCCGGCCACGGCGATGCCGGCCGCGCCCAACACCAGCCAGAGCGGCTCGGTCCGCTCGGTCAACTTGCGCCCGAACAAACTGCCGACGACCGAGCCCAACCCCCAGCACGTGATCAGCAGGCCGAAGCCCGCCGACCCTGCACCGAAGTGCTCCGCGAGCGGTGCGTCGGCGACCATCCCCATGCCCGCTCCGAGCAGGAACACGAACCATGCGATCACCATCACGCGAAGAGGGCGATCGCGCCAGATGAATCGCAAGCCGGCGGCGATCCCCTGGTGCTCCTCCACTTCGGCGGCCGAGTGCTCGCTCGAGTAGTCGGCCTTCACCGACAGCGTGAGCAGCACCGACACGATGAACGTCGCCCCGTTGATGGCGAACACCCACGAAGGGCCGAGCGCGAACAGCAACATGCCTCCGACCACCGGCCCCAGCATGATGCCGGCGTTGCGCCCCAGACCGAGCAGGCTGTTGGCCCAGGCGATGTCCTCCTCGCGTTCGACGAGGTTCGGGATGGCGGCAGCCGACGCCGACCAGAAAGGCGATTCGGCCATGGCGGAAACGAACGCCAGCGCGATCAGCGCTTTCGGCGCATCGAAGAACGCCATAGCGAAGAACACGAGGGCCGCGATCGACTCGGAGATCATCATCACCTTGCGGCGATCGAACCGGTCGCCGAGATGTGCGGTCAATGGCGAGAGGATCCCGACGACACCGAACGTGAGCAGCAACGCGACCGATTGCCACGTGGCCGAGTGCGTCTTGTTCCAGACGGTGAACATCAGCGCGGTGTAGGCGGCAGCGCCTCCCGTCACGGAGATGAGACGGCCGAAGGCGAGTCTGCGAACGTTGGACCTGGGTGAACGCTTCATGAAGCGGCTCCTGTGGATCGGGGTGCGGGCGTGGCGGACGGAACTACCGGGGGCGGGACGCGGTGGTGCGCGTCAGACCGTGCCGGGGATGGTGATGGTCCGCTCGAGCCGCTTCATGGTCCAGCGAGTCTAGCAGGCGAGTTACGCGGGAAGCGTGATCGCGCGGAGGCGGTCGGCCCCGATCTCCGACGCGATGTGGCTCAGCACATGCGGCGGGACGGGCGCGTCGACGGTCAGACACATCAGCGCGTCGCCTCGCTCGCCTTTGCGACCCACGTCCATGGTCGCGATGTTCACACCGTGACCTCCGAGGATGGACCCCACCGTGCCGATGATCCCGGGCCGGTCCGCGTACGTGAAGAAGATCATGTGCTCGGCCGGCGCCATCTCGACGTCGAAGTCGTAGACCTGCATCACGCGCTCGGCGTTCCGCTTGCCCACGAGCGTGCCGCCCACCGACACCGGACCGTCGTCGGTGTCCGCGCGGAGCGAGATCAGGCTCACGTAGTCCTCCGACATCGTCGATCGCATCTCGCTCACGGTGATGCCGCGTTCGCGCGCCAGCATCGGCGCGTTCACGAACGAGACGGGCTCGTGCACGACCTTGTCCAGGATCCCCTTCAGGATGCCGAGCGTCAGCACCCGCGTGTCGGCTTCGGCGATCCGCCCTATATACGAGCAGACGATCGAGCGCACGCCGCCTTCGGCCAGACCGGCGAGCAACGCCCCGAGTCGCTCGGCGAGCGGCACGAACGGCCGGACGATCTCCGACACCTCCGCTCCTGCCGAGACGTTGACGGCGTACGGCACGAACTCACCTCGGAGCGCCAAACGCACCATCTCGGCCACCGTCGTTCCCGCCTTATCCTGGGCTTCGCGTGTCGACGCCCCCAGGTGCGGCGTGACGACCACGTTGTCGAAGCCGAACAGCGGACTGTCGGTCGTGGGCTCGACGGCAAACACGTCGAGCGCAGCGCCGCCGAGGTGCCCTCCTTCGAGCGCCTTGGCCACTGCGTCTTCATCCACGATGCCCCCGCGCGCGGTGTTCACGAGCCGCGCGCCGGACTTCATGAGGGACAGCTCGTGTTCGCCGATCAGCCCCTCCGTCTCGGCCGTGCGCGGCAGGTGGATCGTCACGAAGTCCGCCTGCACGAGCAGAGCCTCGAGCGTCGGCATGATGTCCACGCCCATCTCCTTCGCGCGATCCGATGAGACGTAAGGGTCGAACGCGATCACGCGCATGCCGAACGCCGCCGCACGGTGCGCGACCAGCGCCCCCACACGACCGATGCCGATCACGCCGATCGTCTTGCCGGCGAGCTCGACGCCCTCCCACTCTTCGCGCTCCCACTTCCCCGCCTTCAGCGCCGAGTCAGCCTGCGGAACGTTCCGGGCCTGCGCCAGCAACAGCGCAAGGGTGTGCTCGGCGGCCGAGATGACGTTGGACTTCGGGGCGTTCACGACCATGACACCGCGGCGCGTCGCCGCCTCCACATCCACGTTGTCCAGACCGATGCCGGCGCGAGCGACCACGCGCAGGCGCTCAGCAGCCTCGAGGACTTCGGCCGTCACGCGGGTCTGCGAGCGGACGATCAGCGCCTCGTACGGGGCGATCTCGGCTACGAGGTCACCTGTTGCAAGCTCCGGACGAACGTCCACCTCGAAGTCGCGCCGGAGAAGCTCCAAGCCTTGCTCCGAGAGCTTCTCGGTGACGAGGACGCGCACCGCCCGATCAGCCCTCCGTGTCCTGGAAGACACCCTCTGCAGCAGCGACGGCGGCGCCGCGCTTCACGGGAAAGCCGAGCCGTTCAAGCGTCATCTCGAGCGCAGCCAACCCGCGCAAGATATCGAGCTCGCTGAAGTAGCCGAAGTGCCCGATCCGGAACACCTTGCCCTTCAACGGACCCTGTCCCGGAGCCAGCACGACGCCGAAATCAGCGCGGATGCGGGCGGTGATCGTATCGGCGTCGAGACCCTCTGGAGCTCGGATCGCCGTCACGGTCCAGTTGTCCTGCAGGCCCTCGCCGAACAGATCGAGGCCGAGCGCCTGCGCGCCTTCCTTCACCGCGCGTGACAGCGACCGGTGCCGCTTCATCGCCACATCGATGCCGTCTTGGAAATAGAGCTCGAGCGCCGCATGCAGACCCTGCATCACGCTGATCGCCGGGGTCCACGGGTTCTCGGGATCGGGCAAGGACGCGAACTGCCGATAGATCTTCCAGTCGAAATAGAACCGCGGGTTCAAGGCGGTCTCGGTGGCCGTCCACGCCCGATCGCTGATCGCGACGAACGCGATGCCCGGCGAGGCGGACAGGGCTTTCTGGGAACCGCCGACCGCCACATCGATCCCCCAGCCGTCGAAATCGAACGGCACCGCCCCGAGTGAAGACACGACATCGACCACGACGAGCGCGCCTGCGTCGCTGGCGACCCGCGCGAGCTCCTCGATCGGTTGGATCACCCCGGTCGAAGTCTCGCTCTGCGTGAGCAGCACGGCCTTGACCGGATGCTCGGCCAGGGCGGCGGCGACATCGTCCGGACGGATCTTCGTTCCCCACTCGTACTCGACGGTGCGGACCGAGAGGCCGTAGGCCTCGGCCAGGCGCTTCCACCGATCGGAGAAGAACCCCGCGAGCGGAACGAACACCTCATCGCCCGGAGAGAAGCAGTTCTGGATCACCGACTCCAGGCCACCGGTGCCCGATGACGTCATCAGCAACACGTCGGCATCGGTGGTGCGGTAGAGCTGCCGCAGGTGTCCGGTGACCTCCCGCATCAGCTTCCCGAAGCCGGGGCCGCGGTGGTAGACGAGCGGGCTCCCCTGCGCGAGGAGCACCTCTGGCGGGATGGGGGTCGGACCGGGTGCCAGGATGATCTCGGGTCTGTTCACTGCGCTCACTCCTCGAGGTGATCCGACGGTTTCGGGTCAGTCGCGGGCTCGATGTTCAGCCTAGCAGCCGCTTCGGCCCGGCTTCGAACCACGGCGGCCGACGGGCTGCAGGGCAAGGTTCCGCAAGTGCCCAGTCGCTGCAGCGACCGAGGTCCGTATCATCGGGCGGGCCGTCGGGGGGTGCATGACACGCCGGGCGGCACATCCTCGGCCATGGCGACGCTCCGATTCCTCCTCAGGCGGTTCGCGGCCCAGCGACTGCTGGGTCTTGCCGTCGTGATCACGCTGGCGTTCAGCGTCGGCGTCCTGGTCGCCGGGCCGATCTACGCCGATGCGGCGCGCGAAGCGATCCTGTCCTCCGCGCTGAAGGGCTCCGGCGCGACCGTAGTGAACGCCCGATACCAGGTCTTTGGCAACGGAGATTTCCCTTGGGCGAACGCCGACGCGTCGATCACGATCGCCACCAGGTCGCTCCCCGTGGAACGCCTCGTCCGCCAGGGACTGACCACGGTTCGCTTGAACGGAGCCGACGGGCCGTCGGTGCCGTTGCTCTTCCGTGATGGCGCCGAGACGCACCTGACGTTCGACGGCACGGCGCCCGGCCCGGGGCAGATCGCGCTCGCCGCGAACACGCTCCAGACGGCCGGGCTGAAGATCGGCGACCGGGTTGCGGTCCTCGGCCCCAACGGCGACCGGGCGGAGCTGACCGTGAGCGGCACGTTCCCGCCGCCGGATCCGGGCGATCCGTTCTGGTTCGGGACCCGGAGCCCGTTCCCACCACCGGAGTCCACCCAGGTCCAACCCGAGCTGGTGTCCCGCCAAACGGCGGTGTCGCTGGCGAGCCGATTGGGTCTCACGACCGAGTACTCCTGGGATGTGTACCTCGCCCTCGACGGCCGGCCCTTCGTCGATACCCGCCCGATCCCCGATCGACTCCGACAGATCGACGCCGATCTCCGCGCGGATCCCGGTCTCTCCGGCCTCCGCATGCTCACCGGGCTGGACACGCTGCTGCAGATCGTCGAGCAACGCATCGAGAACCTACGGATCCCTATCCTGCTCGTGGTCTTCCAGATCGGGGCGGTGACGCTCGCGGTGTTGGCCGGCGTCGGCGCGCTCGCGCTCACGCGCCAGGCCTTCGAGCTCGCGGTGCTCCACAGCCGAGGGTTCTCCCGCCGGACGCTCCTTCTGGCGCAGGCCTTGCAGGCTGTCTTCGCCGCGATCATCGCGTTCCCGCTCGGGCTCCTGGTCGGCATGGGACTCGCTCACCTGGCCGGTGACTCGAACGGCCCGACGCTTCCCGGTGTGCTCTTCCCCGTCCATCTGAACGGGGCCGCGGAGGTGCTCGGCGGGGCGACCGCCGCGAGCGGTGCGCTGATCCTGCTCCTCCTCTCCCTGCCACACGTCTCACGAACGGTGCTCGAGGAACGCCGGGCGATCTCCCGAGAGGATCGTCCGCTCCTTTCCCGGCTGCCCGTGGAGCTCATCGTCCTGCCGGTCGGTCTGTTCGCGTTCATCCAACTCCGAGGCGGAACCAAGCCGACGGCGGGCACCGGCGCCATCGACCCGCTCGTGCTCCTGGCACCGACCCTGCTCCTGTTCGCGGCTTCGTTCTTAGCCTTGCGGCTTCTGCTCTTCGTGTTCCACCGGATGGACCGACGGATCGGGAGATCCAGGCACGTGCCGTGGTATCTGGCCGGGCGGAAGCTCAGCCGCGCCCCGGGCGCCGGCTTCGCCTCGGCGCTCCTGCTGCTGCTGGCGATGGGATTGCTCGTCATCTCGTCGTCCTACCGAGCGATCGTGCTGCAGAACCATGAGGACGCCGTGCATTCGATCATCGGCGCCGACTGGAACATCCAGGTCTCTCCGCCGGACGACGTCCTTCACGTGATCGATGAGATGCCGGCGAACATGACGCCCGTGATCCGCACCGAGCCCGACTTCGGTCAAGGATCGTTCACGCTGCCCCCGACAGCACTGGCGATCGACCCGGCGACCTACGCCCAGGGCGGCTGGTGGCGGTCGGACTTCTCAGACACCTCGCTCGACGACATCCTCGCAAGCCTCCGGACCTCGCCGTCGGGGTTCGCGCTTCCCCCTGGAGCGAGCACCCTCACCATCTCCCTCGACGTCCCCAACGCCGCCGCCGGCGTGGGGCTGTCGGCCACCGTCATCGACGCCGACGGTGTCGCCCACACGCCGGACCCGCAGCCCGTCGCCACCGGCCCCGGCACATATCGGATCCCGATCGCCGCGGGCACGCGGCTCCTCTCGATCACGTTCCAGGCCAGCACGCTGTTCGACCTTCCGTTCCGCTTCCGGATCGGGATCACCGGGGCCGACGTCGACGGGACGCCGCTGCCGCTCGACGGTTGGGAGCCGCTGACGTGGCGCGGCAGCGGCGGCACGCTCTCGCCCGACGCAACCGGATATCGGTTCAACGTGCAGATCGGCGCAGGGACGGTGTTCGCCGGGCTCCTGCCCCGCCCCGAACCGATGCCCGCGTTGGTGTCGGGCTCCGTCGCGGACGCCTTGGGCGATCGGTTCACCGTCACGCTCGGCGGGCAGCAGATCGACCTCCGGCAGGTTGCCGAGGCGAAGCAGTTCCCGAGCACCATCCCGAATTCGCCGTTCCTCGTCGTGCCGGTCCGCGCGCTGCTCGAACGCGAGCTCGCGGTTCCCGAGGCCAGCATCACACTTGGCGAGGTGTGGTCGATGGGAACGGCCAGCCCGTTACCCGCGCTTCGGGCGCTTGGCTTCATCTCCGGGGTCGCGATCCAGCAAGCCGCACCCATCGAGGGCACCTTGGCGCAACTCCCGCAGAGTCTGGCGGTCGGCATGAACTTCACCGCGGCGGCCGGAGGCGTTGGCCTGGTCGTGATCGGGGTCGCCGCCGGCTTGTACTTCGCGCAGCGTCGACGCGACTACGAGTTCGCGGCGCTGCGGGCCATGGGTGCGGAACGTTCGCAGATCCGCCGCACGCTGATGCTAGAGCAAGGCGTGCTGCTCGGGTTCACGATCGTCGCCGGGCTCGGCCTCGGGTACCTGCTCCTGCGGCTGGTCATGCCTTCCATCGGGACGAGCCTGGGCGTCTCGTATCCCCCACCGTTGTTGGTCATCGACTGGAAGAGCCTCGGCATAGCCTTGGTCACGGTCGCGGTGACGACGTCAATCGGCCTGGGGATGGCGATCCGAACCCTCATGCGATCCTCCGTCACCGGCGTCTTGCGGGGTGAGGCCGAATGACCATGGTGAGCGCGGAACGCTTCGCCCCCGGAGGGAGCGATGCCTTGGCTCGCCTGCGGCACGTGTTCAAGGTCTATCGCATCGGTGACACGGGCGTCGTGGCCCTCGGCGGGGTAGATCTCGATGTCTCCCGAGGTGAGTTCCTCGCCGTCGTGGGTCCGAGCGGCTCGGGCAAATCCACGATCTTGAACCTGCTCGGCGGGCTCGACCGAGCATCGGCCGGCGTCGTCGAGGTCGACGGCCAGGACCTGGGCTTGCTCGACGACAACGGTCTCACGACCTATCGCGCCGAACGCGTCGGGTTCGTCTGGCAAGGCACCGCTCGGAACCTGGTTCCCTACCTCTCGGTGCGCGAGAACGTGCGCCTGCCGCGCGTCCTGCATCCCGGTCTGGCTGAGGATCGACGAACGAGCTCTGAGGAGTTGCTCAAGCTGGTCGGGCTGGCCGAGCGAGCGAACCACCGGGTGGGACAGCTCTCCGGCGGCGAACAGCAGCGAGCCGCGATCGCCGTCGCCCTGTCGAGCACCCCCGCGCTGCTGTTGGCCGACGAGCCGACCGCTGAGCTCGACTCGGCGTCGGCCGACCGCGTCCTCGACTCGTTCCGCGCCGTGAACCGGGAGTTCGGCGTGACGATCTTGATGGTGACGCATGACCCGGTTGCCGCACGCCGTGCCGACCGGCGGATCCGGGTTCGCGACGGGCGGATCCTGCAAGAGGGATTCGCCGTGGGGTCGATCGGCGATGACGGCCGGATCCACCTTCCGGATGAAGCACTCGCCGTGCTCGGCGGCGCGGAGCTCGAGGCCGAAGTGACCATCGACGAGGTGCGTCTGCGCCGCAAGAGCGAGCCGGGTCATGCCTGAGATCGAGCCCATCCTCGCCGCGAACCACATCGTCCGGACCTACGCCGGCGCGAACGGCGTCCTGGCCGTGCGAGGTGCCTCGCTCGCCCTGAAGCCCAAGGATTTCGTCGCGTTGATGGGACCGTCGGGTTCAGGCAAGACCACGTTCATCGGCGTGCTCTCGGGGCTCGATCGTCCCGACGAGGGCGAGGTCACGTGGAAGGGCGCCCCGATCACGTCGATGTCACCTGAGGAACGCAAGGCACTCCGTCGAACCGGGATGGGTGTGGTCTTCCAGAGCTTCGGGCTGCTCCCCATGCTCTCGGCCGTCGAGAACGTCGAGCTCCCGCTCCGCTTCGGCGGCACGCCGCTCGAAGAGTCGCGCGAACGCGCGTCGGCGTGGCTCGACCGCCTGGGTCTGGCCGACCGGTTAGACAATCGAACGTTCGAGCTCTCCGCCGGTCAGCAGCAACGCGTGGCGGTCGCTCGCGCGTTGATCGCCGAGCCGGAGGTCGTGCTGGCGGACGAGCCGATCGCGGAGGTCGACACCGAGAACGCCGATCTGATCCTGGATGCCCTGTGGGACGTGATCCGTCGAGGCGGCGCCGTACTCGCCGCGACCCACAACCCCGAGGCGTTGCGCTACGCGAGCCGGGTCGTGCTATTCCACGACGGCCGGGTCGAGGCTGAAGGCACGCCCGAAGAACTTGCCGTACAGCTCGCGATCGACTAGTCCGTATCAGACTAGAAGCGAAACCCCTTCCATACATCCTCGCCGTGGTCCTTCAAGGCCTCGGCATCCATGTTCACCGGCGGCTGCGGGTGCGGACGACGAAGTAGCCGGTCGAGCAACGATCGCTTCCCGTGCGCGCGGCCGACCGAGCGGGCGACGATGTCTCTTCGCGTCTCTCGGATGCGCCGCTGAAGATCGAGGTCACACGTGGGATGGCCGATCACTGGGTCGGGCCTCATGCCACCATCATCTCTCACCCGCGACCAACGTGCGGATGTCGACGTCGGGATCGGCCAACGCTTCGGGATCGGGGCGCGTCTGCGTCCGGATCAGCTCGAAGGAGCGCCGGACGTCTCGCGGCCAGGCGATGGACACGCTCGAGCGCAGCACGCCGTCTGCGTCCAGCAGGAACGCGCAGAACGAGCGGCCCTCGAGCGATCCCCGAACGACCATGCGATCCCAGGTTGGCGCGAACCCGGCCATCTGTATCTGCACGTCGTACTGATCCGACCAGAACCAGTGCGGGTCATCGAACACCTCTCCCGCGCCGAGCATGTTCCGGGCAACGGTCTCGCCCATCTTGAGGGCGTTGTCGAAGTGCTCGACGCGCAAGGGACCGAAGACCGGATGATCGTGGCGAGCGACGTCACCGGCGGCGAACACGCCGGGGATCGCCGTCTCGAGTGTCGGTCCCACGGGGATCCCGCCGGGCTGGTCGAGGCCGGTGCCGGCCATGATCTCGACAGCCGGCTCGGTCCCGATCCCGACGATCGCCACGTCGGCGTCGATCGATCTCCCGCCCTTCGTGACCGCGCGTTCGAGCTTGCCGTCGCCCTCGAACCGGGCGACGACATCGTTGAAATGCATCGTGACGCCGTGATCACGATGGATCGCCTCCAGGGCACGACCGATCTCACCGCCCAACACTCGGAAGAGCGCCGTCTCGAAGATCTCGACCACGGTCACGTCGCACCCCATCGTGCGAAGCGATGCCGCCACCTCCGCTCCGATGAACCCCATGCCCACGCACAC
>JAYUAK010000171.1:0-1939 GCA_043741335.1 Actinomycetota bacterium | reverse complement strand
CGACGTGAGCACCCGGATCGAGGTCCCGCTCATCGGCCCGGGTCAAGAGCCCGTCGACCTGTGGCGAACCATGAACTCGCACGGATTCGCCGAGCTCGCGCCGACGCGACTCGACGAAGGAGCCCGAACGCTCGAGCTGACGCTGCGCGTCCGCGCAGGAAGACCACGACGCGTCCACATCAGGGAAGGAAGTCGTGGGCGGGCCGTCGTGGAGATCCTCGGTCCTGCGGCCGGGGAACGCGCGCTGGAAGATGTGATCGCCGGCGTCACCCACGTGCTCCGACTCGACCAGGATCTGTCCGGCTTCTACACGAAGATCGAGGGCGACGCCGACCTCGCTTGGGCCGCTGGCGGCGCGGGGCGGATGTTGCAAAGCTCCTCGGTTTTCGAAGACGTCGTGAAGACGGTGTGTACGACGAACTGCGCCTGGAGCGGAACACTCCGGATGGTGAACGCCCTCGTCGAACACCTGGGCGACCCCGCGGCCGGCGGCGTCGGACCCTTGACGAACGCCTTCCCGACGCCCGAGCAGATGGCCGTGACTCCCGAGTCGTTCTATCGGGACGTCGTTCGTGCCGGCTACCGGGGCGCCTACCTGATCGCGCTCGCTCGCTCGGTAGCCCACGGCGAGCTGGATCTCGATGCGCTGGCGCGCGCGACCCGCGAGGAGTTGCCGGACATCGCGCTGGAAGAACGGCTCATGGCGATCCCGGGCGTCGGCCCATACGCCTCGGCGCACATCATGATGACGATCGGGCGGAACTCCCGGCTCATTCTCGATTCGTGGACGCGACCGAAGTACGCGCGCCTGATCGGCAAGAAGACCGTGAGCGACTCGCAGATCCAGCGCCGGTTCCGCGACTACGGCGAACACGCCGGTCTCGCGTTCTGGCTGTTCGTCACGCGAGACTGGGTCGCCTGAAGGGTTGTCCGGGCCTCCAACGCAAGCCATACTGCCCGAGGGCCTTCGGGTCCCACACCTTGACCGTTTCAACTGATGAACGTTGGCCGGCGCATCTGGCCGATGAACGCATCCGGCTGACGGTCGGACCGAAAAGGACGAGCCCGATGAGCGTGCCGTTATGGCGATCCGGCGCCGTGCCAAGCGCCTGTTCCGCTCCCTGCGAGCCGAGCGTCGAACGCTCAGGCAGGGTTTGGTTGCGCTCGTCCTCAGCACGGTCGCGGGCTTTGTCGCAGGCCTGACGCTCTCGGGCATCGGCGACACCCTTCGGACGCTCCCCGGTCTCTTCATCCTGATCCCCGCTGCCGTCGGCATGCGGGGAACGATCTTCGGCGCTATCGGCGCGCGCCTGGGAACGACGAACGCGGCAGGCACGTTCGAGGTTAGCCGCCGGAAGGACGGCGTGTTGTATCAAAACGTCTACGTCGCCGTCGTCACGACTTTCGGCTCCTCCATCTGGCTCGCCGTGCTGGCGAAAGTGGCGGCCGCGGCATTCGGCAAGCCGTCGATCTCGGTGTGGAGCCTGATCACGATCTCGGTTCTCGGTGGCGCGCTCGGCTCGGTGTTCATCCTGCTCGTGACCGTCACGTTGTCGGTGTTGTCCTACCGGCGCGGCTGGGATCTGGATTCCGTGTCGACGCCGATGGTCACGGCACTCGGGGACATGGTGACGCTCCCGACGCTCTTCCTCGCGACCTACGTGGTCCGTGATCACACGGCGAACACCATCGTCTCCGGCGTCTGTCTCGCCGCCGCGCTCTACGCCATCTTCCGTGCATACACGGCGAGCGCGCCGATCGTGCGGCGCGTGATCCTGGAGATGACCGCGGTGATCCTGCTGACGCCGATCCTCGACATCTTGTCCGGCGTCCTGCAGGAGCACCGTCTGGTCGAGCTGACGGCCGTTCCCGTGCTCTTGATCCTCATACCTCCGTTCGTGTCGCAGGCGGGCGCGCTCGGTGGGATCTTCGCGTCGCG
>JAYUAK010000170.1:0-11039 GCA_043741335.1 Actinomycetota bacterium | reverse complement strand
CGACGACACTCGCCGAGCTCGCGGTCTGTGGCCTCCCGGCTCTGCTGATCCCGTATCCGCACGCGACCGAGCACCATCAAGACGCGAACGCGCGCGAGTGGGCGCGCATCGGAGCAGCCGAGGTCGTCGCCGACGTGGATCTCACGCCGACGGTGTTTGCCGAACGCTTGTGCCGCCTGCTCGATGATCCCGGCACGTTGGCCTCGATGGGAGCGCGCGCGCGCGATCGGGCAACACCCGATGCGGCCGAACGCTTCGCTCGGCTCGTGGTGGGGGTCGCGGCCGCATGATGTCGTCGTTCGGGGCCTATTCCCCCCCCGCGGGGAGCATCCCGACGCTCGAGGTGCCGACGTTGGCTGGCGTAACACGCCTGCACTTGATCGGGATCGGCGGCGCCGGGATGCGGAACCTCGCCAAGCTCCTCATGGCTCGCGGCGTCGCGGTGAGTGGTTCGGATCTCAAGGATTCGAAGGGGCTCGTCGAGCTGCGCGGGTTGGGCGCACACGTAGTGGTCGGGCATGACCCGTCGCACATCGATGAGCCGGATGCCGTCGTCGTCTCGAGCGCCATCGGCGAACGCAACGTCGAGCTCGTCGAAGCTCGCCGCCGCGGACATCCGGTGTGGGCGCGGGCCCAAGCGCTCGCTTCACTCGCGGCCGGGAGAAGATCCATCGCCGTCGCCGGAACGCACGGCAAGACGACGACGACCTCGATGGTGGCTGTCGTCCTCGAACATGCCGGACGGGATCCCAGCTTCCTGGTGGGGGGCGATCTGAACGAGAGCGGGAGCGGTGCGCGCTCGGGCGAAGGAGACCTCTTCGTGTTCGAAGCCGACGAGAGCGACGGCTCGTTCCTTCTGACCAGCCCGTCGATCGGGGTCATCACGAACGTGGATGTCGATCACGTCGACTTCTATCCGGGAGGCCTCGATGAGATCGAGGCCGCGTTCGGAGCGTTCGCATCCCGCTGTGACCGGGTCTTCGCCTGCGGCGACGACCCAGGGGTCCGCAGCGTGCTCGGCCGGACCGATGTCGACGGCATCACGTACGGGACCTTGGAGGACAACGCCTGGAGGCTCGTGGTCGAAAGCGTTGGGCCGGGCGGCGCCCAAGGGGTGGTGTCGGGCCCCGATGGAGGCTCGACCGCGTTACACCTTCGCGTGGACGGTGCGCACAACCTCCTGAATGCCGTGGCAGCCATCGCGACGGCATCGGCGGTAGGCGTGTCGCCTGAGGTGTCTGCGGAGGCGCTGGCGGGGTTCACGGGGGTCCGCCGACGTTTCGAGCTGCGGGGGAGTGCGCGGGGCGCCCAGTTTTACGATGACTACGGGCACGTGCCGGTCGAGCTGGCGGTGACGCTGGACGTAGCCCGGCGCACGGGTCCGGACCGTCTCGTGGCAGTGTTCCAGCCGCATCGCTACTCGCGAACGCTGGCGCTCTGGCGCGAGCTCGGTGCCGGACTCGCCGAGGCAGACCTGATCGTGGTCACCGACGTGTACGGCGCCGACCAAGATCCCATCCCAGGGGTAACCGGGAAGCTCGTCGTCGACGGCGTGGCGGAAGCCGCTCCCGGGAAGCGGGTCGTGTACCTCCCCCATCGCCAGGACGTCCTGTCGTTCCTCGATGATGAAGTCCGCTCCGGCGATCTCGTCGTGACCATGGGTTGTGGCGACGTCTGGATGCTCGGCGACGCCGTCCTCGAACGGATCCAGGAGGCCGGCGCCTGATGCCTGCGTTGACGCGTGCGGAAGGGATCTTGCGCGCCGCTTACGGAGATCGTGTGCGGACGGCGTTCCCGCTCGCCCCCCTGACCTCGTTCCGACTGGGAGGGCCTGCGGCGCTCTACGTGGAGCCAGACTCGATCTCGGAGCTGTCCACGGTGGGGGAGGCGATCGTCGAGACGCTCATCCCGTTCGTCGTCATCGGGAAGGGATCGAACATCCTGGTGTCCGACTCCGGCTTCCCGGGTCTCGTCGTTCGATTGGGACGCGGCTTTCGATGGGTGGCGCGCGACGGTGATCGCCTCACGGCTGGGGCCGCGATCCCGCTTCCCGCCCTCTCCGGAGTCGCCTTGCGACACGGCTTGACGGGGCTTGAATTCGGTGTCGCCATCCCTGCCACGCTCGGCGGGGCGATCCGCATGAACGCGGGCGCGCACGACCGCGAGATGAGCCAAGTGCTGGAGCGGATCCAGACCTACCGACTGCGCGAGGGCCGCACGGAGACACTCGCGGGTACCGGCGCCGGATTCGGCTACCGCCGGTCGGAGCTCGCGGAGGATGCCGTGGTCATCGGCGGGATCGTCCATCTCGAGGCTGGCGACGCCGTGGAGATCCGCGCCAAGATGGACGAGGTTCGCGGATGGCGCCGGCGAACCCAACCAATTGCCGAGCCGAATTGTGGGAGCGTCTTCACGAACCCGGAAGGCGATCACGCGGCACGGTTGATCGAGGCGGCGGGGGGGAAGGGTCGTCGGATCGGCGGTGCGGTCGTGTCCCAGAAGCACGCGAACTTCATCGTGGCCGAGGCCGGTGCGACGGCCGCCGATGTCGTGGCGCTGATCCATGAGGTCCAAGCGTTGATCGAACGGACCGCAGGCGTGACGCTGCAGCCGGAAGTGAAACTGATCGGAGCATTCGATGACGCTCGACGCTGAACAGTCGACGGAGGTGGAACCAACCCCGGGCGTGGAGCTGGCGGGCCCGGACATCGACTTGACGACAGACGTTCCACCCAAGCCCGACGCGAAGCCCGACGCCGAGCTGCCCGCCCTGGACCGTCCGGCGCATCGCCCGTGGAGGATCCCGGCGATCGCATTCCTGGTCGTCCTCGTGATCGTGGCGGCCGGGGTCACCCTTACGCGAACATCCCTCTTCCACGCTCGGACGATCCACGTTCGTGGGGCGGCCCACTTGACGCGGTCCGACGTTTTGCGCATCGCCGGGATCACGCCCGGGACGAACGTCTTCACGTTTGACGCCGTTGCTTCCGAGCGCCGGCTCGAACGCGACCCCTGGATCGCAGACGCGACCATCACCAAGGATCTCCCTTCGACGGTGTCGGTCGACATCCGCGAGCGGGTCGTCGTCGCCGTCGTCGAGTCGGGGGGCGTCCCGCGTCTGGTTGCCGACGACGGGGCTCTTCTCGACGCGGCTCTCCCTCGGCTGGCGATCGACTTGCCCCACATCGCCTCGGCCGAAGAAGGAGCTCCCGAGCCGACGACCGAAGCGGTCCGCGCAGCAGCGCTCGCGATCGCCGCGATGGCACCGTCGCTCCGACGCCAGGTCGGCGTCGTGTCGATCTTTGCGGACGGACAGCTCCGCGTGGACCTGAGTTCGGGTGCCCAGATCGCGTATGGGCCGGCGGTCGAGCTCGTGGAGAAAGCTCAGGCGTTGGGCGCCCTGTTGGCATATGTACGAGCACAAGGGGCGACACTGAGCTCGGCGGATGTGCGGGTTCCCTCGGCTCCCACGGTGCAACTCGTTGGGGGAGCGACCGTCAGCCCGTGAGCCGCTCGATGGCTTTCCTTGGCGACTGTCATCGGATCACGCAATGAGCGTGGGGCAAATGCTTGACGGACCTGCGGTTTCTTAGTAGCGTTTGCCTCTCTACGTGAGGTAGATATAACAATAACGCTTAGCTTTACGGTTAGAGTTAATGGTCGAAGAAGGGTGTTTCCCCAGGTGAACGGATCGATGATCCGGCCTTTCGGAGGACAACGATGATGGATGCTCCCCAGAATTACCTCGCCGTGATCAAGGTCGTCGGGATCGGTGGGGGCGGTGTGAACGCCGTGAACCGGATGATCGAGGCAGGCCTCCGGGGCGTCGAGTTCATCGCCGTCAACACCGACGCGCAGACGCTCTTGATGTCCGACGCGGAAGTGAAGCTCGACATCGGACGCGAGACGACTCGTGGTCTCGGGGCCGGCTCCGATCCGGAGGTCGGGCGGAACGCGGCGCACGAGCATGCGGATGAGATCGAAGAGATCCTCAAGGGTGCGGACATGGTCTTCATCACCGCCGGAGAGGGTGGCGGGACCGGGACCGGTGGAGCTCCTGTCATCGCAGAGATCACGAAGGGCCTCGGCGCCCTGACGATCGGTGTCGTGACCCGACCGTTCGGGTTCGAGGGCCGAAAACGCGCAACCCAAGCAGATATCGGGATCACGGAGCTGAAGAAAGCGGTCGACACGCTCATCGTCGTTCCGAACGATCGCCTGTTGCAGGTATCCGACCCCAACACGCCGATGGTCGAGGCCTTCCGCATGGCGGACCAGGTGCTGTTCCAGGGGGTGGACGGCATCACCTCGTTGATCACCACCCCAGGGCTCATCAACCTCGACTTTGCGGATGTGAAGTCCGTCATGACGGGCGCGGGTTCGGCGCTCATGGGTATCGGGCACGGCACCGGCGAGACCCGGGCGGTCGACGCGGCGAAGGCGGCGATTTCCTCGCCCTTGCTCGAGTCTTCGATCGACGGCGCGAAGGGCGTGTTGCTCTCGATCGCTGGCCCGACCGACCTTTCACTGCACGAGGTCAACGCCGCGGCCGATCACATCACTCGGGTAGCGCACCCGGACGCGAACATCATCTTCGGTGCGGTCGTCGACGACGCACTCGGTGAGGAGGTCCGTGTCACCGTTGTGGCGGCGGGCTTCGACAAGCTCACATCGTCGATCGAGACCAGCCGTTTCGAGAGCAGGCTCTCACGCTTGCTGGAGGAGCCGGTCCGAGGCCGGAACCACGACGACGATGCCCTGCCATCCATCCTCGCCGATGACGAGGATGTGGACGTGTTCACGAGCGGCAGTGAATCGGAACCGGCGTCCGTTTCGTTCGACGCCGAGGAGGACCTGGACATCCCGGATTTCTTGAAGAACTGACGGACCCCGCTCCGTCCGTGCGTCCCCGCCCCGAAGGGGGCGGGGAGGTTTCGAGCAAGAGGCGCCCTTCCCCCGCCTCTTGGCCGAGAGACCTCCCCGCCCCCTGTTCCATTTCTGGCACGCTTCCTCGCATGACCACGTCCCGCGACGAGCTGTTGAAGGATCTGAACGGCGTGCGCGCCGAGATCGAGGGCGCGTGCATCCGAGTGGGTCGTGATCCGTCTGAGGTGACGCTCGTCGCCGCGAGCAAGACCGTGCCCGCCGATCTGATCCGCTGGGCGCGAGACGCCGGGGTGTCCGACTTCGGGGAGAACTACGTGAAGGAACTCGGCGAGAAACGCTCGCTCGTGCCCGACGCGCGTTGGCACTTCATCGGCACCCTGCAGACGAACACGGTCCACCGCGTGGCGACGCTTGCCGATGTCGTACAGACGATCGCCGGCGGACACGCGACGGAGCGACTGGCTCGCCGCGCCACCGAGGCGGGACGTCGGATCGATGCGTTGATCGAAGTCGATCTCACGGCCGAGCGGGCGGGGGTGCCTCCCGAAGAAGCGTCGAACCTCGCCGACCGTGTGGCCGCGATGGAGGGGCTCCGCTTGGTGGGCTTGATGACGGTTCCGCCGATCCCGGAGCGCCCCGATGACGCCAGACCGTTCTTCGTTCGCCTGCGCGAGCTGCGGGATCGCATCCGCGAGCGACATCCGGAGGTAGTGGAATTGTCGATGGGGATGTCGTTGGATTACCAGGTCGCGGTGGAAGAAGGCGCTACGATGGTCCGCGTCGGAACGGCGCTGTTCGGTCCCCGAGCGCCGTTGACGTAGGGAGGAAGTGATGGCCGGCGTGTGGAAGAAGACTCTGAACTACCTGGGCCTGGTCGAGGATGACGACGAATTCGTGGACGAGATGCCCGAAGTCGAGCCGGCACCGGTCCGGCGGATGAAGCCGCAGGCGGTGCGCGGCGTGTCCTCCGAGACGGAGGGCGTCGTCCGCACGATCGCCTCTCCGCGCATCGCAACGGCCTCGTCCGCGATCTACAAGTCGGAGCCGAAGCGCTTCAACGAAGCCCGAGAGGTGGCCGACCGGTTCAAGGAAGGCACCGCCGTCATCATGAATCTCCAGAGCACCGATGACACGATCGCTCGTCGGCTCGTGGACTTCGCCTCCGGACTCGTCTACGGCTTGGACGGCAAGATCGAGCTGGTCGCGAACCGCGTCTACCTCTTGACGCCGGACAACGTGGAGGTATCGGCCGAGGAGCGGGAGCGCATCGCAGGCGGAGCCTTCTACAACCAGTTCTGATCGCGTCGCCGTGATCGGCAACTCGCGACGTCCGGACGCGGGGCCCCTGTTAGCCTTCCCAGCCGATGATCTGTGCAGCGAACCCGGCCGTGACATTGATCTGCTACGCCCTTACGGCCTATTCGATCATCCTGCTGGCCCGGGTGGTGGTGAGCTGGGTCGAGCTCGCCGGCTGGAGGCCGCCTTCGACGGGCCCAGTGCGCTCGCTCTTCGAGTTGATGTTCGACGTGACGGAACCCGTGCTGCGGCAGCTCCGCCGGATCGTTCCCCCGGCCGGGCCGCTCGATCTCTCGGTGATCGTGGCGTTCGTCATCATCTTCGTGCTGCGGAGCGCGCTCTGTTGAGCACCGAAGCGAGGGAGGTCCGATGAAGAAGCCAAAGAAGGACAATGGGGCAGCCGACGGACAGGATTTCGGGGGGATGCCGGCGTCGACGACGATCACACCGGCCGAGATCCAGCAGAAGGAGTTCGCCGTGTCGAGGTTCGGCGGCTACCGCATGCGGGACGTCGATGAGTTCCTCGACCTGGTGACCGGATCGATGACCAAGCTGGCTGAGGAAAACTCACGCCTTCGGTCGGCGACCGGTCTTCCGGTCGCTCCCGTGGTCTCACCCGCGATCGGTGCGCCGGACCTGGTCGACACGTCGCGGCAGGCCGACGAGATCATCGCTCGAGCGCGAGCGCAAGCGGCGAAGATCGTCCAAGACGCGCGCGAGGCCGCTGTGGCAGCCACCGGTGCTCCGGCCTCTTCCGCGACCGACGCAGGCCGAGCGGCCGTTGCCGCGTTCCTCTCGCAAGAACGGGATTTCCTCCAGAGCCTGGCCACGCTCGTCCAGGGGCATGCCGAGTCCGTCAAGGGCATGGCCAAGGCGAGCCGCGCCTCCAGATCCAGCGGCGCCGTCGTCGTGGCGCCGGGATCGGCGGGGACACAGGCCGACCAGGACGTGACATCCACCGAGCCCGGATCCTCGACCCAGCCGATGCAGGTCGTGCGGCCCGTGGCGCTCCCGGAGCCGTCGGCGCCTTCCGCGCCCTCACCGGAAGGTGAAGCTCCGACGCCGATCCGCGTGGAAGAGCCGGCGACGGCCTCGGTTGGAGCCGGCGACGCGGAGGAGGACGGCGGGCAAGGCGACGGGGGAGACCGCACGCTCAGAGAGTTGTTCTGGGGCGAGGAATGAGCGCGGGCGACCGCCGACCGGTGGTTGCCCTCATCGACGCCGCAGCGTTCGCCCTCATCCTGCTGGCAGCTCTCGCCCTCGGCCTGTGGCTCGTCGTGGGGAACGGTTCGAAGCTGGTGCTCGTCGCGCTCGTCGCGAGCCTCGGGGGCTGGTTGTTCTTAGGGCTCGGCACGCTCAGACGGTCGGCACGTCCACCTTCCTCAGGCTGATCGCCACGGCTTCGCCGTCGATCTCCACCTCTTGGAGGAACGCGTCCCCGTCCAGAGTGCCTTCGATCAACTCCACCGCGAGGGTCTCCCCGGCGATGGTGTCGCGATGGGTAGCGAGGGAATGTGCCATGCCGCCGCTCACGGCGATCGCGAGGGTGATGCGATCGCTCACGTCGAGTCCAGCCGTCTTGCGTGCATCCTGCACAGCGCGCACGAGCTCGCGCGCGCTCCCCTCGGCGCGGAGCTCGTCGGTCAACTCCAGGTCGATTGCGACGGTGATGCCGGAGTCCGAGGCCACACCCCATCCCTGGGGTACCTCCTGGACGAGCCGCACGTCCTGCGGGGCAAGGGTGACCATCGGGCCGTCCTCGATCGAGAGCATCGCCTCTTCACCTCGGGCGAGGGTTGCCGCGATCTGGCCGTCGTCGCTTTCGAGGAAGGCCGCAACCTCTTTGACGCGACTCCCGAGCTTCGGACCGAGCACCTGGTAGTCGGGCTTCGCGCGCCAACGTCCGAACGAGGCCTCCGACTCGGCGAACACGACCTGCTTCACGTTGAGCTCGTCGGCGACGAGCGGCAGGACGAGCGTGAGCATGGCGTGATCCCCGGCGTGATGCACCACGGCCTCGGCGAGCGGCTGACGGGTCCGCGTCTTCGTCTCGACGCGCACCCGGCGCCCCAGATCGACGATCTCGCGCGCTGCCTCCATCGCTTTGTCTAGGCCGGCGTCCCGCGCCGGCTCATCGCAGATGGGGTAGTCGGACAGGTGCACCGATACCGCCGATCCTTCTCCGACGGTCAGGTTCCGCCACAGCTCTTCCGAGACGAAGGGCGTGAACGGCGCCAGGAGCTGCGCGACCGTGACCAAACACGTGTGCAGAGTGTGGAACGCCGCACGCGCGTCTTCGCCGCTTCCGCCGCCGGGATTCCAGAATCGGCGGCGCGCACGGCGCACGTACCAGTTCGACAGGTCGTCGACGAAAGCGGCGATCCGGCGGCCGGCCGCGGTGGCGTCATACGCTTCGAGGCTGTCCCGTGCGTCGCCGACCGTGCGGGCCAGTTGCGAGAGCGCCCACCGGTCGAGCGCCGGACGTTCGAACGGCGGCGGGGCCGGCTCGGCCGGGTCGAAGCCCTCCGCGTTCGCGTACGTCACGAAGAACGCGTAGACGTTCCAGAGCGTGAGCAGGAACTGTCGGACGATCTCGTCGAGCACCTCGTGACCGATCCGGCGCGATGCCCATGGGGAGCCACCCGTGATCATGAACCACCGGAGTGCGTCCGCGCCCTGCCGGTCGAGCACTTCCCAGGGATCGAGCGCGTTCCCCAAGGACTTCGACATCTTCTTCCCGTCGGCGGCGACGAGGTGTCCCAGACAGACCACGTTGCGGTAGGCGGTCTCATCGAAGTGCAGGACACCTTCGGCCATCAAGGTGTAGAACCACCCCCGCGTCTGGTCGATGGCCTCGGAGATGAAATCCGCGGGGAACCGTTCGGCGAAGATCTCCTGGCCGCGGCCGAGCTCCGGGTGGTAGCCCCACTGCGCGAACGGCATGGCGCCCGAGTCGTACCACGTGTCGATCACCTCGGGGACGCGAGTCGCCGTTGCATCGCACTCGGGACAAGCGAAAGTCACGTCATCGATCGCCGGGCGGTGCGGATCGACGTCGCTCACATCGCGTCCCGCCCGCTCGCCGAGCTCCCGCAACGAGCCGATCGCGGTCTGATGACCGGTCGTGCAACGCCAGATCGGCAGGGGCGTGCCCCAGTACCGCTCGCGCGAGAGCGCCCAGTCCACGTTGTTCTCGAGCCAGTTGCCATAACGGCCGCTCTTGATGTGGTCGGGGAACCAGCGAACGGAGTCGTTGACCTCGAGCAAGCGCTCCTTCACCTCGGTCGTGCGGACGTACCAGGACGTGCGCGCGTAGTACAGAAGCGGGGTGGCGCATCGCCAACAGTGCGGGTACGCGTGCTCGATGGTGTCCGCTCGCAGGAGCACGCCGCGTTCGCGGAGATCCTCGACGATCATGGGGTCGGCGTCCTTCACGAACATCCCGCGGATGAAGGAAGGCGCGAGATCGTTGAACCGGCCGGCGTCGTCGACGGGCTTGAAGATCGGCCAACCGTGCGCGCGCCCCACCGCGAGGTCCTCGGCGCCGAAGGCCGGCGCCATGTGCACGATGCCGGTGCCGTCATCCATCGAGACGAAGTCGCCCGCCACGACCGTATGCGCCCCCTCGACGTTCGGATACAGCGGCACGTAGCCCGCCCCGACCAGATCCCTCCCCGGGAAGCGGTCGACTTCGACGACATCGCCCAGCACGATCTCGACGAGCGATTGGGCGAGGAGCAGGTACTCATCGTCCCGCTTCACCAACGAGTACGTCGCGGACGGATCCACGGCGACTCCCGTGTTCGACGGCAGGGTCCACGGGGTGGTGGTCCATGCGAGGAGGGATGAGCGAAGATCCGGACGGAGGGCAACCCCGTCCACGAGCTCGAACTTCACGAACACGCTCGGGTCCTGGACGTCCTGGTAGCCCATCGCGACCTCGGCGTCGGAGAGCGCGGTCCCGCAGCGTGGGCAGTACGTCGTGACCCTGTCCGCCTCGACCAGCAGCCCGCGTCGGTGCAACTGCTTCAACGACCACCAGACCGACTCGATGTACTCCGTGTGCATGGTCCAGTAGGCGTCGGACATGTCGATCCAGAAGCCGATCCGCTCGGTCAGCCGCTCGAACTCATCGACGTAGCGTCCGACCGATTCGCGGCACAGCTGGTTGAACTCGGCGATGCCGAATGCCTCGATGTCCCGTTTCCCGGTGGTCCCGATCTCCTTCTCGACCTCGATCTCGACGGGAAGACCGTGGCAATCCCAACCGCCCTTGCGTGGCACGAAATGACCGGTCATCGTCTTGAAGCGCGGGTACACGTCCTTAAAGGTTCGAGGCTCGACATGGTGGATGCCGGGCTTGCCGTTCGCGGTTGGCGGCCCTTCGTAAAACACCCAGAGCGGCCCGTCCTTGCGCAGCTCCAGGCTCTGGCGGAATACATCGGCGTCGCGCCAGAAGTCGAGGATGCCCCGCTCGAGCTCCGGGAAGTTGACCCTAGGGTCGACCGGTTGGAACCGCTTCGTCATCTCGGCCTCGTTTCCGCTCGTCTGGTCTTTGCGATCGCGCCCCACAACGCGAAACGCCTCGTCCCCTGCAGGGACGAGGCGTGGGCCCCGCGGTACCACCCCGCTTGTCGGGCGCTTGAAAGCGCCCGACCGCTCACGGCCTCGATGACGGCCTCCCGCTGTCACGGGCGGGGCCCGGCTGCATCTACTGCGGGGCAGAAAGCGGGCCCCGGTTCGGGCAGCGGCTCGGGGATGATCTTTGCGGAGGGTCTGTCGCCGGGCTCCCACCGCCCCCGGCTCGCTACGGCCAGACGATCTCCGTTACTCGTTCCCGTCGTCGCCTCTGTCGG
>JAYUAK010000169.1:0-11061 GCA_043741335.1 Actinomycetota bacterium | reverse complement strand
GTCTCTACGACGACCAGGGCAGGCTGCAGTACGTGGGTCACACGTCCGCGTTCAAGGCGAAGGAGCGACGTGAGCTCCGCGAGACGCTCGAACCCATGGTCGGCGGCGAGAGCTTCGGAGAAGGCCGCAGCCCCGGCGGTCCCAGTCGGTGGAGCGCTGGTCGCGACACCGAGTGGGTGACGCTCGAGCCGAAGCTCGTCTGCGAGGTTCGCTTCGAACGGCTGCAGGGCGGCCGGTTCCGCCATTCGGCGAGCATCGTTCGCTGGCGTCCCGACCGCGACCCGAAGAGCTGCACGTTCGACCAGCTGGCGCTCGGTCCCGGTCAGTCCGCCTGACGCCGCTTCGAGGGTTGGACCCTGGGCGGTTCCTTGTCGGCCTTCGGGAAATGCGGCGGCCACGGCGCGTCGCCGAGCCCACCGGCCTCGTCTCGAGCCGAAAGCTCCAGCAGACCGTCCAAGCTCGCAGGTTCGATGGTCGCTGCTTCCGCACCCGGATCGCCGACCGCAGCCAATCGATCGCGCACCGTTCGGATCGTGAAGGCGGCAGGATCGACATCGGGCACTTCGTCCCATGAGAGCGGCATCGCCACGCGCGCGTCCGCAACAGCACGAACCGAATACACCGACGCCACGGTACGGTCTCGCGCGTTCTGGTTGTAGTCGACGAACACGCCTTGGCGCTCTTCCTTCCACCAGGCGGCGGTGGCCACCCCCGGTGCGCGCCGTGTGACCTCACGCGCCAACGCAAGCGCACATCGACGCACCATCGTGAATCCGTGATCAGGCCTGATCGGAACGACCAGGTGCATCCCACGCTTGCCCGAGGTCGCGGGGAAACCAACAAGCCCGTGCTCTTCCAAGACCTCCCGCACGATCAGCGCCACCCGGCGCACGTCGTCCCACGCGACGCCGGGTGTCGGATCGAGGTCCACCCGCAGCTCGTCCGGGTGATCGACATCGTCGCGGCGAACTGGCCAAGGGTTCAGGTCGATGCAGGCGAGGTTCGCCATCCAGGCCAGGTGCGCGGCGTCGGCGGGCGCGATCATCTCCGCGCGACGGCCGCTCGGGAATGTGATCGATGCGGTGCGGATCCACTCCGGGCGCGTGACCGGCACCCGCTTCTGGAAGAACAGATCGGCCTCGACACCGTTGGGGAACCGATGCATTATCGTCGGCCGGTCACGGCATCCGATGAGCGCCGCCTCCGCCACGTCCACGTAGTAGCGGACGAGCTCCATCTTCGTGACGCCGATCGCGGGGAACAGAACCTTGTCGGGATTCGAGACCCGGATCTCCAGGCCCTCGACGTCGATGGTGGTCGCCGGCGCCGGCATGTTCGCGCTTACCCCCAGCGGAGCGCGTCGAGGAAGGCACGGAACTTCCGCTCGGTCTCCTCGAGCTCGGCCGTCGGATCGGAGTCCGCGACGATCCCCGCCCCCGCGTACAAACGAGCGGTGTCCCCGCGAAGCTCGGCGCACCGAAGCGCGAGCGCCCACACGCCGTCGCCGTTCGCGTCCATCCACCCCACCGCACCGGCGTAGGCGGCGCGGGGTACCGGCTCCATCTCGCGGATAAGCCGCATCGCCTCTTCCCGAGGCTCACCACACACGGCAGGGGTGGGGTGCAACGCGGCGACCAACTCCAGGGCGTCAGGCACCGGTCGCTTGAGTCTCCCGCGGAACCGGGTCGAGAGATGCCAGACGTTCGCCGTCGCCAACAGTTGCGGATCTCGGTCGTAGTGAAGCTCCTCGCAGAGCGGATGGAGAACCCGGAACACGTTCTCGACGACGATCGCGTGCTCTTGACGATCCTTCGCTGAGGACCCGAGCGCCTCGGCGGCCGCTCGATCCTCGTTCGGGTCGCCGAACCGAGGGGCTGTCCCCGCGAGCGGGTTGGCTCGGATCTCCCGATCGAACCGAGAGATCAGGAGCTCTGGACTCGCACCCACGAGCGTTCGCCCTTCCTCGAGGTGGATCGCGAATGTGTATCCAGCGGGCTCGACCGCACGGAGTCGGCGCAACAGCTGGTGGGGATCGAGCTCACGCTTCGCCTCGACGCGAAGCGTGCGCGCGAGCACGACTTTCTTCAGTGCTCCTGCACGGATCCGCTCGACGGCGACACCAACCGCGCGCTCGTACGCCTCGGCGAGCGGTTCCGGGAAGAGCTGCATGCCGGAGAACGGCGCGCTCGGCGCCCCCGGCCCGGATGATCCAGTGGGCGACTCCGCCGGGAACTGCCCGTCCCGGGCCACGTCGATCGCCCACGTTTCCCCCTCCCGATCGCGACGGATCGTGCGGGCGGGCGTGAAGAACGTTCCGGATCCATCGGCGTCGAACGGAACAGACCCGAACAGCAGCGGCGGAGGAGCGCCTGGCTCGACATCGCCGGACTCATAGTCACCGAACAGTGCCTTCAAGGTGGCGCGGCGGCTTCCCGCCCGGGGTCCGGAGAGCGCCATGATGAACGCGGAGGTCGCCCGGCCGGCGCCGGCGACGCCGAGCCCGGAACGCTCCATGAAGCACCCCGATGATCCATAGCCGGCGAGCAGGTCGAATGCCGGACCGACTCGCTCCGCACGCACGTGACATCCCCGAAGGCCTTCGAGGCTGCTCACGCGCGCGTCCCGATCAGTAGCTGCGTGATCCCCCCGGACAGCTGATGACGCACCGTGTCGGGGAAGCCGGCGTCACGGAGCATCGCGAGCATCTCGGTCGGAGACGGGAGGTACGCCATCGAGCGCGGGAGGTACGCGTACGCGGGACCATCCGAGAGCAAACCGCCTATCCGCGGCACCACGTGGCGGAAATACACTCCGTGGCCCGCGCGCATGACGCGGCTGTCGGGCTCGCTCGCGTCGAGCAGGGCGATCCGTCCTCCCGGTTTGACAACCCGCCCAAGCTCCGTGAAGAACGCCCCCAGATCCACGACGTTGCGGAGCGCGAACCCACAGGTCACGCCATCGGCAGCCGTATCAGAAAGCGGCAACCGTAGAACGTCGGCCTCCACGAGCGGCGCCGACGTCGTCGCAGCTGTCAGCATCCCGTGGGAGAAATCAAATCCTATCGCCCGATATCCGTTCCGCTGCAACTCGGTACAGAGATCGCCCGTTCCGCACGCCAGATCGAGGACGAAAGCGCCTCCGGGCAAACGCAGCTCGCGAATGGCACGTCGACGCCAACCGACGTCCATGCCAAACGTCATCACCCGGTTCACCAGGTCGTAACGCCCCGAGATCGTGTCGAAGAGGGAACGGACTGCCCGATGCTTCTCTTCACCCTCAGGCAACGGCAGATCGCGGGTTCCCGTCACGCTCCGCCCTTCATGCCCGAGCGCGCCGCACGCACCTCTTCGTCGTCGCCAACACGTTCGATGTGCGCTTCGGCCGTCTCGAGCAAGACGCGACGGAAATGGTGCGACACCAGTTGGGTCACGGCCGGAAGGAGCTCGCCGAACGCGACGACCATCTGTTCGGCGGCCGCCAGATCCGACCCTGCCGTGTCGCGGATCGGCTTGCGGACGTGCTCGTCGAAGAGCTCGACGGCGGACTCCGCCAGCCCGCGCATCGCCGCGTCCGCGTCGCGGGCGAGCGTCAAGAGATCGCCGAGCGGCAATCCGAAATCCAGCAACCGCAACGCCGTCCGGACCAAATCGATGTCGGCGGCCGTGTAGTGCTCCTCGCCGTCGACGGATCGACCCAAGCGGATCCCCTCGCGTTCGACCGCCTGGATCAACGATGCGGGCACCCCGCTTCGATCCGCGAACTGCTCGAGGGTGAGGAGCTCATCGGGGCCGTCGGCGCCGCGGGCCGCTGCGACCGCGGCGGCGAGATCGGCGTCGGCCGGTCCCAGCCCTCCCTGCACGACCCGTCGGATCGCGGCGAGCGTCAGCCCTTTTCGCTGGAGGGTGCGCACCTCTCTGATCCCCTCGGCATGCTCGACGCCATACCAAGCGACGCGGCCCTCTCGTACCGGTACGGGGAGTAGTCCGAGCGTCTGGTAGTACCGCACGGTGTCGACGGACACATCGCACGCTGCGGCGAGCTGCTCGACCCTGTACCTCACGACCATCCACTCTACGAGTGTTCGCTCGCACGGTCCACGGCAACGGTCAACGCGACGGTCAAGGCGACGGTCAAGGCGACCGGCGCAGCTAGGATGCCCCGCGTGGAGCGCCTCGTCCGCCCCGTCAGCCTGTTGCTCGTCTTGGGTTGCGCCTGCGCGACCCTGATCCTGGGTGGCGCGCTCAAGGCTCCATGCGCGTCCGGCGAATGGGGAGACGGGCGACCGTACCGTCAGTTCTGCTACTCCGACATCGTGCCCCTTCTCTCAACCGAGCAACTCGCTCAAGGACGGCTTCCGTTCGTTCAACCGTGTCTGGAAACGGGCGGGCAATGCGACGAATACCCGGTGCTCACGATGTACTTCATGCGGGTGGCCGCATGGGTTGGCGGTCGCACGACGGCGGGGTTCTTCACCGCGAACGCCATCCTCCTGTGGATCTGCGCGGCAGCGATCGCGACGTTCCTCTACATGCTGGGCGGGAAGGCGCTGCGGTTCGCGCTGGCCCCGACACTGCTCATCTACGGGTTCGTGAACTGGGATCTGTTCGCGGTGGCGCTCGCCACGGGCGCGCTGGTCGCCTTCGCACGGCGTCGCGACGGCCTGGCCGGCCTGCTTCTCGGCCTGGGCGCCGCCGCGAAGTTCTATCCGGCGATGCTGGTGATCCCCTTGATCGCCCACCGATTGCGCGATCGGGAGCCCGACGCCGCGATCAGGATCGGCTGGGCCACGGCCGGCACGTGGCTCCTCGTCAACCTGCCGTTTGCCGTTGCTTCGCCGTCGGCGTGGTCGACGTTCTTCCGATTCAACTCCGTTCGACCGGCCGACTGGGACAGCCTCTGGTACATCGGGTGTCGGCATCTCCACGTCGCAGCCATCTGCGACCACACGCCGCGGATCAACGCCTTTTCCCTCATGCTGTTCGTGGCATCGTTCGCGCTGGTGTGGATGTGGAAGCGGCGTCGCGAACCCGGCTTCGCGCGGTGGAGCCTGGCGTTCCCGATGCTCGTGCTCTTCCTGCTCTCCAACAAGGTGTACTCGCCGCAGTACGGCTTGTGGTTGCTGCCGTTCTTCGCGTTGGGGATGGTCGGGATGCCCGCGTTTCTCGCGTTCGAGGCCGTTGATGTCGCCGTGTTCGTCAGCCGATTCTCGTTCTTCGGCCGGCTGACCGGCGTGGGAGGGCTGCCGTTCGGCGTGTTCGAGATCGCGATCGCGGTGCGCACGGTGATCCTGTTGTGGTGCGTGGTGTCGTGGGTCCGCCGGCCGTCGCGGGAGCTCGCCCAGCTAGACCATTCGGCTCTCGGAGTACCGGTCGCCGAGGCCAGAGCGCCCGCGTGAGCGAACCGACGGACACGACATCTGAGCCGCGTCTGCGCGACGGGCTCCGTCCATGCCTGACCACCTTCCTCGGAGTTCGCATCGGGCTGATCGTGTTGGCGGCGCTTGCCGCTGGGCTCTTCCCCGCGCGAGAGGCCGTGAGCGTTCCGGGATGGATCGCGCCACCGATCGGCCACGCATGGCAGAACGTCTTCACCGCTCTGGAACGCCAAGACGCGTTGTGGTTCCTGCGCATCGCCACCACGGGATACGCCCGGGCAGACGGAAGCGCCGCTTTCTTCCCGCTGTACCCGCTGCTCGTTCGCGTGGTGTCGTGGATCGTCGGGGGGCACCCTCTCCTGGCAGCGACCCTCGTTTCGAACCTCGCGTTCTTCGGATCGCTCCTGGTCCTCTACGACCTGACGGTCCGCGAGCTCTCCGAGTCCGTCGCCCGCCGGACGGTCCTCTACCTCGCCATCTTTCCGACAGCGTTCTTCTTCTTTGCCCCCTATAGCGAGTCGGCTTTCCTCTTGCTGGCACTCATCGCGTTTCGGCAGGCCAAGCGAGACCGGTGGGCCTCTGCAGCCCTCGCGGGAGGGCTCGCCGCGCTCACCAGGAGCATCGGTGTGGTTCTGGCGCCCGCACTGATCGTCATGGCGCTCGAACAGCATCGAGCGCACGGCGGACGCCTCTGGCCGCGGGTAGCCGGTAGTGCGGCGGTGCCCCTGGGTCCCCTTGCCTACCTCGGGTGGTGGGGTATCGCTCACGGCGAGGCGCTGGCCCCCATCCACGCACAGGCGAACTGGCAGCGGGAGCTCGCCTCCCCGCTGTCCACGCTCTGGCGAGCGGTCAGGATGTCGTTCGGCGGCCTCGGCGTGCAGGATCCTGGCTACTGGATCATCGACGTGCTGGTCGTCGGGGTGGTGATCGTGGCGGTCGTGGCTGGGGTCCGCCGGCTGCCCCTGCCATATGTGGTCTATGCCTTCGGAAGCCTCCTGATCCCGTTGTCCTACCCGTTCCCGTCGCGTCCGCTCTTGTCGCTGCCGAGGTTCGTCGGGGTGATCTTCCCGGCGTTCTGGGTGATGGCCGATGCCACCGAGCGACGCAGGATCCCTCACACGGCGATCGTCGGCGGTTTCGCCATGGGGTATAGCCTGCTCGCCGTTCTGTTCATGAACTGGTGGTACATCTTCTGAACAAGGCACTCCCAACGATTAGGATGATGCGAACCGCGTCTCGGGCGCGGACGGAGGACGGGGCATGATCAAGGTAGCTATCGCCGACGACCATTCGTTGGTGCGCCAGGGACTCCGCCGGTACCTCGACATGGCGGAGGGCATCGAGGTCGTCGGGGAGGCTTCTGACGGCCGTGAGCTACTCACCCTGATCGAGGAGCAGAGCCCCGACATCGCGCTTGTGGACATCCGGATGCCGGAGATGGACGGCCTCGAGGCCGCCCGCGAGATCCGCGATCGCTTCCCGAACGTCGGCGTGATCATGTTGACCGCCTACGACGACCGCCAGTTCGTGGTCGAGGCGGTGCGCTCGGGAGCGCGCGGTTACGTCTTGAAGGCGCGCGATGCCGAGCATCTGATCCAAACGGTGCGTCTGGTCGCGGGCGGCAACATGGTCATCGACCCGCAACTCGTAGTGGCCCTCGCTGAAGAGCTGTCCACGGCAAAGGAACGTGATCGAAGAGCCGAGACGCTCACCGCGCGCGAGATCGAGGTGCTCCAACTCCTTGCGTTCGGTCACACGAACCGCGACATCGCCGAGCGACTCTACATCTCTCCGGACACGGTGAAGACCCACCTCGAGCACATCTTCGAGAAGCTCGGCGCTTCGGATCGCACGGCAGCCGTCGCTGAGGCGCTCCGGCGGCGCTTGATCGAGTAGCTCGGCTCGGACCACGTCGTAAGCCTCACCCTTCGGGCGCCACGGGTTAGTCCATCCGGTCATGCATGTCCGACGACTGGGTGATGGAGCCCGAGAGGTTGAACCGGCAAGATGGAAGGCGTATGAGCGACGTTCATGCCGTTCCCCGGCCGCGTTCGGCCATGGTCTTCTTGCTGCTGTTCGCCGCGGCCGCCGTGGGCGTGTATGCGTCGCTGTCGGGTCCTCGCACCAAGACACTGACCGGCGAAGGGTTGATCGTCCTTACGAGCATCGTGGCCGCGGGCACGATCTGGATCAAACTCAGACAAGGCGATGCGTGGCGCTCGGCCCGATACCTCGCCTCCTCGATGGTCCTCATCGCAGTTGCGGCCTCGCTGTTGCTCGCCGCCGACGCGCGTCGTCAGACGATCCGGCCCGGAGTGATGGACCTGCTGTTCTTGCTGTTCCTGATCCCCATCCTCGGGGCCATTCGCGACGAGTACACCGCCCATTTCTCATCCATCGACCGCCGCGATATCGCCATCGACGCGGCGCTGATCGCCGCCTCGCTCGGCGCGATCTGTTACATCGTCATCCGGCATTCCCATGCAGACGTGGCAGGCTCGATCTCCGCCGGAACGTTTGCCATCCTCGCCGGGGTGTTGTTCGCGACGTTCGGCGTACTGGCCCTTTGGGTGCCCTCCCCTGCCCATCTCGCGCAGTGGCTCGTCCTGTCCGCGGTCTCTGGGGCCATCGTCGCGTTCGGCTGGCACTGGACTCACGGAACCCTCGACGCCGCCGACCCCGCGATCACGATCACGTTCATCTTGGTCGGACCGCTCCTGGCCGCGACGATGCTGTGGCTGCCGATGCGAGCGGTGGTGGCGGCGACGGATCACCCGCTCCGCCTGGCACGCCCGATCCTCACGAGCCTCTCGGTGGTGTCGGCATGTGCCGCGCTGGTGACCGTGGGCACCCTTCGCCATGCGCGGACCTTGTCGTCGCTGCAGTCGGCGTCGATCGTCGGGCTCCTCGGGGTTGGCGTCGCGGTGCGGATCCTGGCCAACCAGATCCGGAGCACACAGGCGCATGCTGAAGCGCGTCACGCACTGCGAGACAAGGAGCGAGCCCTCTCGGAGGCGGACATGGCGCTCGAGCGTGTGCGCGAGACGAACGAAACCCTGCGGCAATCCGAAGAGCACCTGCGCCTCGTCTTCGAGGCAGCGGTCGACGGCATCGTCGAGCTCGACCAGCGCAACGTGATCCTGCGAGCGAACGACGCCTTCTGCGGCATGGTCCGCATCGATCGAGTCTCCATCGAAGGATTGCCCTGGACCGCGCTCGCCGCTTCGGTCAGCGGTGCAGACGAGTCGTTCGCTTCGCTCCCGACGACCGGCCAAGGAACGATCCAGCGCTCCGAGGGGCAGCCGCTGTACCTGGAGTCACGCATCTCCGAGGTGCCGATGACGCCGCCCCGACGCCTGCTGCTGGTGCGCGACGTCACGTCCGGGCGCATCGCCGACCAGACCATCCGTTCGCTCTTCAAGTTCCTTCAGGATCGCGACGAAGATCGCACGCGGCTGCTCCGCAGGACGAACAGTGCGATCGAGGCCGAGCGCAACCGCATCGCCCGAGACCTGCACGACGGCCCGGTCCAGGGGGTCTCGGCCGCGTCGCTCTCGCTCGAAGCGGCGCTCCTGATGATCAAGGCCGGAGAGAGCGATCGAGGCATCGAGGTCCTCACGAAGATCCGCAAGGAGCTCGCCGAGGAGGCCGACGGACTCCGTTCGCTGATGTCGGGGCTGAGGCCGCCGCTGTTGGAGGAGCGCGGGCTGATCCCAGCGATCCGCGAGACGCTGGCGCGCTTCGGAACCGAGAACGGCGTTCGCACCGAGTTCTCCGGGATGGTCGGCTCGGAGATCCCCGACGACTTGGAGACGCTTGCGTATCGCGTCGTCCAAGAAGCGCTCTCGAACGCCGCCAAGCATTCGCAGGCGGCCCACGTCGCGGTCGGCGTCGAGCTCGATCAGCTCCAGCTTCGCGTGGAGATCGTCGACGACGGCGTCGGGTTCGAGAGCAGCCGCGCACGCGAGTTCCTGCAGATGGGCCGCGTCGGCCTCGCATCGATGCGGGAGCGCGTGGAGCTCGCGAGCGGAACATTCGTGGTTCGATCGACGCTCGGGCGGGGAACGACGATCGTCGCGACCCTTCCCGTCGACATCGCGCCGGTCGGTCGCGAGCTGAGCGTCAACGACGCAACTTGATCGGGGTCGGCGTCGGCGATGGCGTCTCGGTCGGACCCGTCGGACCCGTGGGGCCTGTCGGGCCGCTCGGTCCCGTCGGACCGGTGGGACCGGTCGGGCCACTCGGACCGGTTGGGCCCGACGATGGTGTGTCGCTCGGGGTCGGCGTCGGGGTCGGACTGGGCGCCGGAGAGTACACGGGGGTCGTCGGGCCGATCGTGTGCCCGTCGAACGATGGCACCGCGAACGACTCGACCGGTTGTCCTTGCATCGCAACGGTCATGAAGTCGTGCCAGATCGACGCGGGGATCGTTCCGCCGAACACGGGGGACACGCCTTCGACGCTCGTGAGCGGGATCTCTCCCTTCGGGTACCCGACCCACACGCACGTGGCGAGCTGAGGCGTGTAGCCGCAGAACCACGCGTCGACGTAATTCTGCGCGGTTCCGGTCTTGCCTGCGGCCGAACGATCGGAGAGACGAGCCACGGTGCCCGTACCGTAGGAGATCACATCTTGGAGCGCGTACGTGACCAGGTCGGCGTCGTTCGTGTCCAGGACCTGTTTGGGCTTGGCGCTCACGTTATCGATCACCTTGCCGTTGCGGTTCGTGAGCTGCACCAGCGGATCTGCCCAGTGGCGCACGCCGCGTGCGGCGAGCGTGGCGTAGGCGTTCGTCATCTCGAGCGGGTTCACGGCCTCGACGCCGAGCGTGATGGAACACACCGGATCGAGGTGGCTGCGGATGCCCAGCAGGTGCGCCATGTCGACGATCTTCTCGGGCCCGAGTTGCGCTGCCACTTGCGCGAAGACGGTGTTGACGGAGTGCGCGGTCGCGGCCTTCAACGTGAACGTTCCCGCCTCGGAGTCGGAGGCGTTCGACAGCTGCCAAGGCGAGCCGTTCGTGTAGCAATCGGTGCTCGGGATCGTGATCGAGGCCGGCCCCTGCCAGTACTTGTTGAGGTCATATCCTTCCTTCATCGCGGCCGCGAGCGTGAATGCCTTGAACGACGACCCCGACTGTCGTCCCGTTCCACCGAACGACTCGGTGCGAAGTTTCAAGCCCGATACGGCCAGGTTCACTTGGGACGTGCGGAAGTCACGACCGCCGACCATCGCGAGGATCTGCCCGGTGCTGGGGTCGATCGCGACCAGCGCCCCCTGGGGATCGGTCGGGCTCGGAAGGTGTGCCTTGACCGCAGCCTCGGCCGCGCGCTGCAGCCCCAGGTCGAGTGAGGTCGTCACCCGAAGACCGCCGCCGAAGACCTTGGCGCCGCCGTAGCGATTGATGAGGTATCGCTTCGCGTAGTCCACGAAGTACTCGGAGTTCGCGGGCGCTTTGATTGCCTGCTTCTTCGGATCCGTCGTCACCTTCGTCTGCTTGATCTGATCGGCTTGGGACTGTTCGAGATAGCCGTAGTGCACCATTTGGTCCAAGGCGTAGTCGCGGCGGACCCTGGAGTCTTCGGGATGATCCACCGGATCGAACCGCGACGGTGAAGTGATGAGCCCGGCGAGCGTGGCCGACTGCTTCACGGTCAAGTCTTGAGCATCTATCCCCCAGTAGGTCT
>JAYUAK010000168.1:0-1957 GCA_043741335.1 Actinomycetota bacterium | reverse complement strand
GGCCGATGAGGCCGCCGTTGACGACGGATTTCTTCTCGGTGATGTAGGTCTTGATGTCCGAGGCGTGCCCGGAGGGCCAAACCTCGAGGTTCGCATCGATCGAGCCCGAGTCCAGGCCGGGCCAGGCCGCGTTCTCGTCGATGTCCTTGAGCGCCACCGTGACGCCCTGTTTCTCGAGGATGATCTTGGCGACGTTCGCGTTCGCCGCGGAACCGTCCCAAGGATTGACCGCAATCGTGACCGCGCCGCCATACTTCCCGGCCGCGGTCGCCCCCGTGTCGGCCTTCCCGCTGGACTTGCTTCCGCCGCTGCTGCCGCACGCGGCCAAGGCCAGCGCGGCGACGGCAGCCGTGGCGAACATCCATCGCGTTCTCCGCATATTCGTGTGCTCCCCCGTGAGTCCTACTGATGCTTCTGGTTCAGCGAGTTCGAGACACCGAACCGGCCCGACGGGCACCGGATCCCCACCCTTGGGTGATGCGGTCGAGCACGATCGCCAACGCGACGATCGCAACCCCGGCCTCGACTCCGAGTCCCAACTGGCCTTTGGCGAGACCGTAGACGACGTCGAGGCCCAACGCCCCGCCTCCGACCAAACCTGCGATGACGACCACCGAGAACACCATCAAGATCGTCTGGTTCACGCCCAGCATGATCGAGCGCCATGCCTGAGGGAGTTGCACCTTCATCAGCAGCTGCGGGCGGGTCACGCCCATCGCTCGCGCGGCTTCGATGGTCGATTCGGGCACTTCGCGAATCCCGAGCGCGGTCAAGCGGATTCCGAGGGGCAAGGCGTACACCAAGGAGGCAAAGATCCCCGGAACTCGACCAGCGTTGAACAGCGCGATCGCCGGCACGAGATACACGAACGCGGGCACGACCTGCGCGGCGTCGAGCAGCGGACTGATCGCGGTCATCACCTTCCGATTCAGGCCGGCGGCGATCCCAATAGGAACCGAGACCACCACCGAGAGCACGACGCTCACGAGGACCTGCGTCAGGGTGTCCATCGTGTCGAACCACACACTTCCGTTCGCCGCACCCGGCCCTTGCAGACCGGCGATCACCAACATGCAGACTGCACATGTGAGCGCGACGCGTCGCCCGCCACTGGCCCATCCGATCGCGGTCACCCCGCCCGCAATACCCCACCACGGCAGATCGGTCAGAACGTCGCGCATCGGCGTGAGAACGTTGGTCACGACAAAGTCACTGATGGACTCGGTGCCACCGATGACCGGAATCCCGTGTGCCAGGTTGTCCTTGATCCAGGTGACGGCGTCGTTGATCGGTCGGGCAATCGACCAGTGGACCGAATCCGGAAAGGCTCCCGCAGCCAGCAACTTCGCCAAGACGACGGTACCCACCAACACGAGCGCGCCGAGGATGAGCTCTCTCCGCGTCCGTTCGGGCGTGCGGGTCCGGCGGAACACGCGGGCCGCGCGCTCCTGCCGCCCACGCGTGCATCGGTCGAAGATGGTGGCGATACCGACGATGGCGAGCCCGGCAGTGAACGCCTGACCGACGCCGCCGGCCGGCAGGTTCAGGCTCTGGATCCCGTTGATCACCTCCTGCCCCAATCCCTCGGCACCCACCAGCGCCGCGATCACGACGATGCCGAGCGCGAGGTTCACGGTTTGGTTCACGCCCAAGAGCAGCGCCGGCCGAGCCATCGGCAGCTCGATGAGCCTGAGGGTCTGTCGCGAATCGGCGCCGTACGCCGCACCGACCTCGAGCGCGGTGGCCGGAACCCCACGAAGACCGTGCGCCACGAGCCGGATGGTGGCCGGGAGCGCGAAGACGACGGTCGCGATCACTGCCGCCGGATATCCGATGTCGAAGAGCAACACCGTCGGGAGCAGGTAGCAGAAGGCCGGGAGCACCTGCATCGAATCGAGCAGGACCTTCGTCGCACGTTCGAACCCGGGCTTGCGCACGCCGAGGACACCCAGCGGGA
>JAYUAK010000167.1:0-1958 GCA_043741335.1 Actinomycetota bacterium | reverse complement strand
CGTCGTTCCACTCCTTGCCGGGCTCCAGCTTGTACGGCGCGTACTGCACGAAGCAGCTCATGATGTGTTTGCCCGGAGGCGCCATGGACGGATCGACGAGCGTCGGCATGATGCAATCAATGTACGGGCGCCTGCTGAACCGGCCGAACTTCGCGTCGTCGTACGCGTGCTCCATGTAATCGAGGTTCGGGCTGAAGCTGATCGCGCCGCGCAGCCACGGCCCCACGCCGGGCTTGCACGCGAGCTCGGGTAGTCCATCGAGCGCCAGGTTCACCTTGCCGGATGAGCCGCGGTACTTGTAGCGCTGAACCTCGGCCTCGAACTCCGGGTCCAGCGTGCCGGGCTCGAGCAGCCTGAGGAACGTCAGGTTCGAGTCGACGCTCGATAGGACCGCGTCGGCCTGGATCGTCTCGCCGCTCTCGAGCGTCACGCCGGTGCTGCGGCCACCGCTCACGTCGATGCGCGCGACCGAGGCCTCGGTGCGAATCTCCACGCCGAGGGCAAGCGCCGCGCTGGCGATGGCGTTGGAGATGCCGCCGGTCCCACCCTTGGGGATGCCCCACGCGCGGAACGCGCCGTCGATCTCGCCCATGTAGTGATGCAGCAGGACGTACGCTGTACCCGGCGAGCGCGGTCCCTGGAACGTGCCGATGATGCCCGATGCGCTCATGGTGGCTTTGAGCGGCTCGGTCTCGAACCATTGGTCCAAGAAGTCGGCCGCGCTCATCGTCATCAGCTGGATGAACGTGGTCTGCAAGCGTGTCGGCAGATCCTTGAAGCCTTTCGCCAGGCCGGCGAGCGGCAGCCAGTCCATCGGGTTCAGCTTGCCGGGGTCGGGGGGCACGATCGACAGGATCGGCTTGATGAAGCGCGCCATCTCGGCCATGAGCTGGCCGTACTCCTCGTAGGCCTCGGCGTCGTTCTTCGACCAGCGACGAAGTTCCCGGATCGTGGTGCCGTGATCGTTCACGCGCCAGAGGTAGTCGTCGTCGAGCGGCGTGATCGTGCCGTCGAGCGGCAGGATCTCAAGCCCGTGCTTCGGTAGCTCCAGGTCGCGGATGATCTCCGGGCGCAGCAGCGACACGACGTAGGAATAGACCGAGAACTTGAAGCCGGGGAAGATCTCCTCGGTGACCGCTGCGCCTCCCAGGACGTGACGGCGCTCGAGGACCAGGACCTTCTTGCCGGCCTTCGCCAGGTAGGCGGCGCTGGTGAGGCCGTTGTGTCCCCCACCGATCACGACCACGTCGTACCGCTTGGCCACGGACCCTCCCGATGCGAACGTCGTGCCGACCTGAGGTCAGGCAACCTCTGGTGCGATAGCGCGGATGCGCCGGTCGCCCATGGTAGCTGCGGCGTTGGAGCCCCAGCAAAGGGTCGCTGACCTGAAGTCAGAGAGAACGTCAAGCCTCGAGGCGGGCGACGGCGGCCAGGTTCCCCTTGGCTCGGAGCATCGAGATGGCACCGCTTCGCGCCGCCGCGGCGTCGTCGCCGAGATCGCGCGCGTCGAGCACGTCAGCGACGATGAGCAGCGCGTTGGCATGATCGGGCACGAGGTCGGTGGACTCCAAGAGCTTGAGCGCGCGCTTCGCGGCGGCCTCCGCTTCGACGGATGACCCACGGAGCAGGTGAGCCCGGGCGAGCACCAGCTGGCGTTTGATGAGGTTCTGCCGGTCGTTGATCAGAACGGTTGCCTCGAACGCATCGGCGAGCTTGAGGAACTCGCCTGGCCGATCCTGGGCTCCGACCGCTTCGCACAGGCACCAGTCGGCGACGCTCGTGTAAAAGACGTTGCCGGTCGCCGCGAAGAACTCGCGTGCCTCGTGGACCCTTCGCTCGGCGGCCTCCGCCTGACCCACGGAGATCTCAACGAACGCGATCTCCACGCCATGAGCCGCCTTGAGGAATGCCAGCCCGTGACGATCGAGAAGGTCCCGCCACCGTTCCTCGTGTTCATG
>JAYUAK010000166.1:0-1962 GCA_043741335.1 Actinomycetota bacterium | reverse complement strand
GTTCGTCCCAGTGGTGACTCCGCCGGCCGTGGCGGTTTGCATGGTGCCACGGGCGGCCCAGGTGTAGGTGGTGGGGCCGTCTGGGAATGTCAAGCAGTTCTGGCCCCAGTGTGATGGTCTGATTTGGCTCCACCTGGCTGTGGGCGGTCAGGGCTTGCGGCGGCGGCTGGTGCGGGTGGAGCGGAGTCGGTAGCTGTCGGTGCCGGTCTCGATGATGTGGGCGTGGAAGGTGAGCCGGTCGATGATCGCGGCGACGAGGCGGGTGTCGGCGATCACGTTTCCCCATTCGCTGAACGGCAGGTTCGAAGCGACCGCGATCGAGGCTTTCTCTTCGCGTTCGGTGATGATCTGGAACAGCAGTTCGGCGCCGCGGGCGTCGAGTTGCACGTAGCCGAGTTCGTCGAGGCAGAGCAGATCGAGGCGTCCGTAGCGGGTGACGAGGCGGGAGAGTTTGCGGTCGTCGGCGGCCTCGACGAGTTCGTTGACGAGTTGGGCGGCGGTGACGTAGCGGACTCGGCGTCCTTGTTCACACGCGGCGATCCCGAGTCCGATGAGGAGATGAGTTTTGCCTGTTCCGCTGTCGCCGAGGAGGCAGACGGGTTCGCCGGCGTCGAGGTAGCTGCCGGTGGCGAGCGTGGCGATCGTGGCGGGGTTCACGGTGGGGGCGGCGTCGAGATCGAACCCGGTGAGGCGCTTGTTGCGCGGGAAGCGGGCTTCGACGACGCGTCGTTGCTTGCGGCGTTCGCTGCGGGCGTCGACCTCGAGAGCGAGGACCTCGGCGAGGAACCCGAGGTAGGAGACGTGGTCGCGTTGCGCAGCCGAACCGAGTCGTTCGGCCTCGGTGCGGATCTGTGGCAGTTGGAGCTCGCGGGTCGCAGCATCGATCGCAGCGAGCGCAGCAGTATCGGTGTTCATTGGGCCTCCAGCAGGTCGTCGTAGTGAGTGAGGCAGGGGGCGGGCCGATCGAAACGGGCGAGGTGCTCACCGATCGGGATCACCTTCGCGTCGGCCTCGCTGGCTTTGCGGGCTTCGATCGTCACGACGGCCGGATCGACCGAGCCGACCGACAACGCCGCGGTCATCCCTGCGATCACCGCGGCGGCGGGCAGTTGGCGTTGAGCGAGGAGCACCTCGATCAACGCGTTGGTGCCCTTGCGGTCACCGAGGCGTTCCCGGGCGACCGTCCAGAACCGGTCGTGGGTCTCGCTGAACGCACCGGATGCCCGCGCTCGGGTCAGCGCGGTGGCATTCAGCAGCGCTCCTGGCTTGCGGGCAAGGATCTCCAGGTAGTGGTCCAACACGAGGATCTCCATGTGTTTGTGAGCGGCACGCGGATGCGACGCGACGATCCGGGCGCCGTCGAGGACATCGACGTGTTCGGCGCCGAGACGGACCAGCAGGCGACGCCCCGCGTAGCGGATCGGGACCGAGTAGAACGACTGACGGACACAGACCCGTGACTTCGAGTCGACCCGACATGACAGTTCCCGGGCGGCGTCGAACCGCTCACCCGGCAGCGGTTGCAATGCTTGAGCGTCGAACACGAAATGTTCCTCGACCGTGAGGAACCGGCCACCGATGTGACGGGCCTGGTCGTCGCGTCGGCCGACGTCACCGAGTAGCTCGTTGAGCTCGGCCATCGAGGCGACGTCTGGCATCGGCACGAACGCGCGCCGCCGGAACCGCCCGATCTCACCCTCGACGCCACCTTTCTCATGGGCGCCCTCGACGCCGGGAAGACAGAAGAACGAGTCGAACCCGTAGTGGGAGCGCAGCAGCGTGAACCGTTCCGACTCGATCCGGTCCCGGCCCTTGAGGACCTTGGCGACCGCGGTCTTCAAGTTGTCGTAACGGATCCGCGATGGCACCCCACCGAACGCTTCGAACGCGCGGACATGACCATCGAGGAACACCTCTTGCGCCTCGTTCAAGTATGCGCGGCGGAACGCCTTGCCCGATGCC
>JAYUAK010000165.1:0-1972 GCA_043741335.1 Actinomycetota bacterium | reverse complement strand
GGACTCGTTCTAACGCACGCCGAAGGAGGAGTGATGACCGACGAACGAGACACGATCAAAGAGGGCGCCGCGCGCTTCCTCGAGGAGGGTGAAGACGTCATCGCGACACTGAAAGCCGCAGCACGCGGGCACACCACCGCGATGGCCGCTCCCGGGCTGGGCCGCTTCGTCGGGCAAGAGAAGGTGAAGCGCGTGCATGACGCGGCGGAGCCGGTGGGCATCCGCATCGCCTCCCCCATGGCGCTCGCGCTCACGCAGCGGCGCCTGCTCACGCTCGAGATCGGCAATTCGGTGGCGATGGGCAAGGTGACCGAGGTCAAGGAGGTGCTGAGCGCGGTGCCGCTCAGCAGCGTGGACTCGATCGAGGCGAAGCGTTTCGGTTTGGCCGGGATCCTCACCCTGACCGCCGTCGGGGGCGCGCCGATCAAGCTCGAGTGCAAGGTCGCAGGCGCGGACGCCTTCGCCGAGGCATTCAAGCGTGCGAAGGCGGCGCTCTAGGACCTCGGACTAGCGCAGGCCTGGTTCGATCACGACCTTCATCGCGTCCTCGGACTCCGCGAGCGTCACCGCTTCGGCGGCATCGTCGAGTCGCGCTCGATGGGTCACCACGCGGTCGAACGGGATCGTCGAGGCGTGGGCGGCCATCATCGCGAGCGCCGCCGGGTAGTCCTCGGCTCGTTCGCCGCCGATCCCGATCACCGTCACGTCCCGCGTGCAGATGTCCGCCGCCGGGTTGATCTCGACGGGACCCACGTCGACGAAGGCGCCGGCCTCGACCACCACGCCGCCGGGCCGCACCAGCCGGAGCGCCTCCGGGAGCGTGATCGCGACCCCGCTGCAGTCCACCACGATGTCCAAGCCGATCCCACCGGTTCGTTCGAGCGTCGCCTCGCGTCGCTCCTCGAACGTGGTCTCGCTCGCGTCGAGGCAGATCGTTGCGCCGAACTCCGCGGCGAATATCAGCCGACCTCGCATCCGATCGATCGCGATGAGTTCGCTCGCGCCCAACACCCGCGCCTTGATCAGATGGCAGAGTCCGAGTGGACCCAAGCCGATGACGGCGACCGTCGGCGCGAACCCCGGACCACCAGCGGCCCGCAGCGTGCTCGTAGCGCTGTCGAGTCCGTGGGTGACGGCCATGACCTCGGTGAGCACGGCAACGTGGTCGGGCACCGCGTCCGGCACGCGGAAGATCCGCGAGCTGGGGAGCAGGTACATGTGCTCGGCCCATCCGCCGAACAGATGCGGCGGACGCGCGCAGCTCAAGCTGTTGCCGTAGTCCTCGAGATGTTCACACAGGTAGTAACGGAACCCGTTGCGGCAGAAGTAACATGCGCCGCACGCGATGTTCGCGCCGGGCACGATGCGGTCGCCGGCCTGGAGTCGACGGCCCGAGCTGTCCAAGACCGTTCCCCCGGTGGCGACCACGACACCCACGTTCTCGTGCCCACAGATCAAGGGATACGAGATCTCGCGCGCATGCGCGGTGCCCGGATACTGTGAAGTTTCGCCGCGGAACGTGTGCTTGTCGGTGCCACAGATCCCCGACAACACCACGCGCATCAAGACGGCTCCCGGCTCGGGGTCGGGGAGCGGGAACTCCTCGATCGCGATCTGGCCGGGACCCTGCATCACCGCAGCGCGAACCATCTCCGTGGATCCTTCCTCAGGAGTCGCCGAGCCCGATCCCTTCCAGGAATTCGCGCGTACGTCGTGCGATCGGCAACGGCGCGTCGTCCGCCGGCCGGTACATATCCTGCTCCACCATCAGGAACCCGTTGAACCCCGCCTCGTCGAGGGCATCCCGCATATCCACGAAGTCGAGCAGGCCGGCGTGCGGTTCGCAGAAGACCGCCATCTGCACCCCCTTCACGAGCGGGAGGTCCTGCGCGTTGACCGCGTCGAGCACCTTCGGGTCGACGTTCTTGATGTGCAGGTAGGGGATCCGCTCGTGGTGCTTCCGGTAGAACCC
>JAYUAK010000164.1:0-1977 GCA_043741335.1 Actinomycetota bacterium | reverse complement strand
GGGACCGAGACGCGGTCGTCCCGAACGGTCCAACCGACCGGGGGCGTCATCCGCGAGACATGCTCCTCGCAGAGATCCAACAGGTTCGGGTCTCGATCTGCGATCAGATCGGAGATGACGACCTGGCGATCCGCATAGCGGAGCGAGACGGTGGCAGTCGGATCGGCGTTGCAACGCATCTTGACGCAGGTACGCACGGGGGGAGGCTAAATCACACCGATGTGATCTTCAAGCACCGACCAAGAAAGCTCGGCGCCGGGTCTTCAGAAAACGATCACCCGGGTGCCGATCGGCACCAAGGGATACAGCCCTTCGACGTCGGACATCAACATGCGGATGCAACCATGCGATGCGTGGGTCCCGATGGATCCGACGTCGTAGGTGCCGTGGATCCGGATCCCGGGAGCGTTGAGGTAGAAGGCGCGCGTGCCCAGGGGGTTGCCCGGACCGGGGGGGATCGACGCAGGAAGATCGGCGCCCCACGTGTCGGGCGCCGGATTGGTCCAGGTGGGGTTCTCCTGCTTGTCCACGACGGTCCAGTCCCCCGCCGGGGTGACGTATCCGGCGGCCGCGGTCGCCACGTCGTAGGTATGGATCAGATCGAACCGATTGTAGAAGTACAGCTTGTTGATGGTCCGATCGACCACGATCGTCTTGCCGACCTTCGCATCGGGGATCTCGGGCCTCACGGTATTCACAGGCAGCCGGACCGTGGTCGAGCCCTCGGCAAGCGCCGCCCGCAGGCGCCTCGCGGCGATATGGGCGCCGAGCGCATGTCCCGGCCGCGAGTGAACGAAGGTCACCTTGCCATCGAGAACCGCCACCGACGCGTCGCGAGAGGACTGCGCCACGTCCGACGTGGCGTTCGACACGAACTCCTGAACGCCGCTTCCGGTGGTCACGAACGTCAAGTCGATCGCGATGTCCACCGGCTCGTCGCGGAGCCGATGCCACACCCGCGTGAAGAACCCGACGGATGCCGATTCGTCGAGTGCACGATCCACTGCCCCTTCGACATCGGCCGTCTCGCCGAGCTCCGAAGGTGTCACCACCCACGACTTCCCCGCCCCTTGGATCGTGAGTGGGAGCATCAACCGCTCATCCGCGGCGGAGCGAACCACCTCGACGGCCTCGGCGCGGGTCAGTCCCCCGACATCGGCGCCGGCGACGGTCACCCCAGGAAGGATCCGATCCGCGCTCGCGCGGTCGTAGCGGTACGCCGCGAACGAGACCCCGCCGAGGGCAAGGAGCACGATGCCGGCGGCGATCGCCACGATGACGAACACGCGGCGTGCTCGGTGCTTGATATGTCGTCCTCGAACCATGGGTCTCCTGACTGCGGTACCGGATGAGGGGTTCCACGATGATAGCGAGGAACGACACGAGATAGCGAGGAACGACCCGATCAGGCGCATGTGCGCGTCTGCATCCGGCGGATCTCACATCCAGGGTGGGACCGCGACCCCCATCGCTAAGGCGTACGTCGAAAGACCCTTGACCCCGAGCGAGGTCGACGCCGCCATCGCGATGACGGCGCCGCCGACGGAACGGACCTCGATGGCGGCCAGGTGCACCTCCGCCAGGAACCCGGTCGGCGCTTGAACCACCGATCCGGCCGCGATCGTGACCGTGACGTCGGGCGGCGCCGTTTGCCCTTCGGGCACGAGGGCATGGAGCTCGACCGTCACCGGAGCGTTCCCCGCATTCACGAGGACGAGGCCGGGTTGCGCCGGCTCGCCGGCGATGGCGGGCAAGACCACCCAGTCCGACGCCGGCGAGGCGGTGCCGCCGGTTGCCGCGTCATCGTTGCCGACACCGATCGATCGCTGAGTCGCCGCGAAGAGGACGGAGCTCTGTCCCACGACGTCGATCGACGAGGCTCCGGAACTCGCGATGGGGTACGCATCGGCCGACGTCGGATCCTGACCAGTCTCCGTCAAGCCGCCAGCCGGAACGGGGGCGTCACCAGAGAGCAGG
>JAYUAK010000163.1:0-11205 GCA_043741335.1 Actinomycetota bacterium | reverse complement strand
TCACCGATGCGGACGATCCCGTCGGCGTCGCGCGTGGGATCGTGCGGGACTCGCGCTGACGCGCTTGCGGAACCTTCGTCGCACCCGCTGTGAAACCGCAGGCAGCGGCGGATGTTCGCGTTGTGTCGTCCTCGCGGCGGTGCGTATACTCGCCGGGTTCCCGATCCGCTGACTGCAAAGGAGCGCGTGATGGCCCTACCCGTCCTGACGCCGGAACAGAGAACGCAAGCCCTCGCGAAGGCTGCCGAGGCGCGAAAGAAGCGCGCGGAGTTGAAGGGTGAGTTGAAGTCCGGCAAGCGGACGCTGAAGGACATACTGGCGAGATCGGGCGACGACATCGTCGGCAAGATGAAGGTGTCGAACGTGCTCGAATCGCTCCCCGGCGTCGGCAAGGTACGCGCTCAAAAACTCATGGAGGAGCTCGATATCTCCGTCAGCCGTCGCGTGCGTGGCCTCGGTGCCAAGCAGCGTGAGCAGCTCCTCGAGAAGTTCAAGAAGTAACCGATTGGCCTCACCCCGAGGCAGGCTGATCGTCGTCGCGGGCCCTTCCGGGGTCGGGAAGGGGAGCGTCGTCAAGCGGCTCCTCGCCCGGGATCCAGAAGGACTCGCGTATTCCATCTCCGTCAAGACCCGAGCCCCGCGATCCAACGAGCGCGAGGGACGCGAGTACTTCTTCATCTCCGAAGAGGATTTCGATCGCATGATCGCGGACGGGGACCTGCTCGAATGGGCTCCATTCGTGGATCACCGATCCGGTACCCCGCGGGCATTCGTGGAAGGGTCGCTCTCGCAGGGCATGGACGTGATCCTGGAGATCGACGTCAAGGGAGCCGATCAGGCTCGCAAACGGGTCCCGGAGGCGCTTCTCATCTTCCTGGCGCCCCCTTCGATGGACGAGCTGGAGCGGCGACTCCGGGGTCGTGGCACCGAGGATGACGAGCGGATCGCCCGGCGCCTCGAAACCGCCACGTGGGAGATGACCCAGCGGGGCTGGTTCGACCATGTGGTCGTGAACGACGACCTGCAACGGGCGACGGAGGAGGTCGCTGCTATCATCGATGCATCCCGCACCGGCTGATCGTCCGGCCTACCTGAGGAGCCTGCCTAGATGATCGAACCAAAGATCGACGATCTGCTCGCGGCCGTCGACTCCAAGTACACGCTCGTGATCCTCGCCGCCAAGCGCGCCCGGGAGATCAACTCTTACTACAGCCAGCTCGGAGAGGGGCGTGCGGAGTTCATCCCGCCGCTGATCGAGAGCGGCGGCCTCACGAACAAGCCGTTGTCGATCGCCCTCGCGGAGATCGCCGAGGGAAAGATCGACTACGAGCGACCCGAGGAGCCCGAGGACGAGTAGTTCGGTGCTCACCGGACGGCGGGTTCTGCTCGGCGTCACCGGGAGCATCGCCGCGTACAAAGCTGCGGCGCTCGCCAGACTGTTCGTTGACGCGGGCGCCGAAGTCCAGGTGATCTTGACATCCTCGGCTGAGCGTTTCGTCGCCGCCGAGACGTTTGCCGCGCTGACCGGGAACCCCGTACACACTTCGCTCTGGGACCGACCGGGGGAGGTCGTGCACGTCCGCCTCGCGCACGAGGCGGATATCGTCGTCGTTGCTCCCGCGACCGCGAACGTGTTGGCGAAGCTCGCGAACGGGCTCGCCGACGACCTCCTCACATCGACGCTCCTCGAAGTTGCGGGACCGTTGTTCCTGGTTCCCGCCATGCACACCGGGATGTGGCAACACCCCGCGACACGAGCGAACGTTGCGACGCTCGTCGAACGCGGGGCCCGGATCGTGGGTCCGGTGGTGGGCGCGTTGGCATCGGGCGATCAGGGTCTCGGGCGGATGGCAGAGCCCGACGAGATCTTCTCGGCAATCGTGACGTCTTACCTCGGGTTGGCCGATCTGTCCGGCGTGAGGATGGTGGTCACCGCGGGTCCGACCCAAGAGCCGATCGACTCCGTCCGCTTCATCGGGAACAGGTCGACGGGGAAGATGGGCGTCGCGATCGCGGCCGCGGCGTCGGCTCGCGGTGCCGACGTGCGTTTGGTGCTCGGTCCGGACACCGTGCCGCCGCCGCCCGGAGTGAAGGTCGCGCGCGCGTCGACCGCCGAAGAGATGCGGGGCGCGATCCTGGCCACGCTCGACGATATTGATGTCGTCGTGATGGCGGCGGCCGTGGCGGATTTCCGCCCGAAGGCGCCTGCCGAGGGGAAGCTGAAGAAGGATTCGGGCATCCCCGATCTCCACCTGGAGCCGACGCCCGACATCCTCCGGGAGCTCGGAGAGCGCAAGGGCCACCGCATCTTGGTGGGGTTCGCCGCGGAAACAGACGACCTCGAGGCGTCGGGCCGAGGCAAGCTCGAGTCGAAGCATCTCGATCTCATCGTGGTGAACGAGGTCGGACGAGAAGGAACCGGATTCGGCGCCGACACGAACGACGCGATGCTCTTGTCCGCCGACGGATCCGACGTGCCGCTTCGGACCTGGACCAAGGTTGAGCTGGCGACCGCGATCTGCGACCGGATCGCGGTCTTGGCAGCGAGACGCGCCAAAGAACCTGCCAAGGAATCTGATCCGTGATGAGCGCTATACTCGCGCGGACATGACGAAGAACTACCTCTTCTCCTCGGAATCCGTCACCGAGGGCCATCCCGACAAGCTCGCCGACCAACTGTCCGACGCCGTGCTCGACGCGATGCTGACCGCCGATCCCAACAGCCGCGTCGCTTGCGAAGCTCTCGTCACGACGGGTCTCGTGATCATCGCAGGCGAGATCACGTTGCAGGAGGGATGGGTGGACATCCCGGCGGTCGTCCGCCGGACCGTCACGGAGGTCGGATACACCGACGCCAAGTTCGGGCTCGACGGCGAGACGTGTGGCGTTCTTACCGCCATCCAGGAGCAGTCACCGGATATCGCCAGAGGAGTCGAGGACTCCACCGAGCACCGCGAAGGGCATTCCGAGGACGAGCTCGATCATCTGGGCGCCGGCGATCAGGGAATGATGTTCGGGTTCGCCTGCCGCGACACCGAAGAGTTGATGCCGTTGCCGATCGCTATGGCGCACCGTCTCGCCAGGCGCCTCGCCGATGTCCGCCGCGCCGGCATCGTTCCGTACCTGCGCCCGGACGGGAAGGCCATGGTGAGCATCGCGTACGAGGATCAAAGGCCGGTGCGCGTCGAGACGATCCTGATCTCCGCGCAGCATCGCGAAGAGGTTGACGTCGAGACCCTCCTCAAGCCGGATGTCGTCGCCGAGGTGGTGGACCCCGTGCTCCGAGAGTTCCCCGAGGTCGACGCCGCGGGCGCGAAGATCATGGTGAATCCGACCGGGCGGTTCGAGATCGGCGGTCCCAAGGCCGACACGGGACTCACAGGCCGCAAGATCATCGTTGACACCTACGGCGGCATGGCGCCGCATGGAGGCGGTTCGTTCTCGGGCAAGGATCCGACGAAGGTCGATCGCTCCGCCGCCTACATGGCGCGCTACGTCGCGAAGAACGTCGTCGCCGCCGGCCTCGCCGATCGGTGTCAGCTCCAGGTGGCATACGCCATCGGCACCGCGCACCCGGTCTCGCTCATGGTGGATACCTTCGGTACCGAGCAGACCGATCCCGACAGGATCGTCGAGGTCGTTCGCGAACTGTTCGACTTCCGGCCGGCGGCCATCATCCGTGACCTCCAGCTCGCCCGTCCGATCTACCGCGAGACCGCCGCCTACGGTCATTTCGGTCGCAAAGAGTTCCCCTGGGAGGCGACCGACCGCGTCGAGGACCTCCGCCGCGCCGTCGGATAGCGTGCCGGCAGGGCCCGTCGCGGTCTGCATCGACCGTCCGATCCTCAGCCTCGATCGACCCTTCACGTACCTGCTCCCGTCTGAGCTCGATGCGGGGCTTGGCTCCCTCGTGCGGGTGCCGTTCCATGGCCGGCTGATCCGGGGCTGGATACTCGGCCCGACCGACGATCTCCCGTCACGCATGCTCGCCATCAAGAAGGTCGTTTCGCCGGTGCCGTATTTCGACCCGGCGATGCTCGCACTGTTCCGTTGGGCGAGCGAGCGGTACATCGCGCCGCTCGCCGCCGTGATCGGCCGGTCGTACCCGCCTCGGGTGGTGTCGGAGGAGGGGCCGTTCTTGGAATGGGCTGGCGCGCATAGGGGTGGTGGCGGGCCCCCCGCTCCGCTTGCCCGGCCATCCCATACCCCACTCCGCGGGGGGCCCGCCACCGTCACAGGTCCAACCTCTCCATCAGGGCTCCTCTCTCACTACCGCCATGGGGAGCTGCTCTCAAACGCGCTTCTTGGTGGGTCGGGGACGTTTGTGGTTCGGCCGGCGCCGGAGGATGAGGTGGGGATCGCCGTTGCGGCGGTTGCGAACTGTCTCTCGGCGGGGCGGCGAGCGATCGTATTGGTTCCGGAGGCGACACCGGCGCCGGCGACGGCCGCCGCGATCCTCGAGGCGTTCGGTGAACGTGTGGGGATGTTCGTCGGGGGAGACAAAAGGACGCGGTACCAGCGATGGTTGGAGTGCTTGGGCGGAAGGTTCGACGTGGTGGTGGGCACTCGGCCGGCCGTGTTCGCTCCGATCGAGAGACTCGGGCTGGTGTTCGTCTCTCGCGAGAGCCACCCGGCACACCGGGAAGATCGGGCGCCGTACTACCACGTGCGGGACGTCGCGATCGAGCGGGCACGATACGTCGGTGCGGTGTGCGTGTTATCGGCTCTCTGCCCCTCATCGGAGGCGGCCGCGCTCGGCATGAAGGAGGTGTCTCCGTCCTCGAGGCGATGGCCGCCGGTCGAGGTCGTGCGATCCGGACCCGAAGGTCGCGCCCCCCGACTGATCCGTGCGCTCCGAGACACGCGCCGGGGGTTCCTGTTCGCGCCACTGCCCGGCTATGGCGTCGCGCAGGTGTGCCGCGCATGCGGGCGTCCTGCCGCGTGCGCGGTGTGCGGTGGGCTGCTCAGATCCGAAACAGGTGCCGTCCGGTGCGTCGTGTGCGAAGCGCTGGGCCGGTGTGGGCATTGTGGGGCCGCGGACTTCGGCATCCGTCGAGGAGGAGCCGAGCGAGTGGAGGAATGGGCGTCTCGGGCCGCCTCCGTGCCGGTGCGACGGGTCGCGTCTGGGGGTCGCTCGCGTCTCCCGGGGCCGCGCGAGGTGTTGGTGGGCGGGCCGGAGGCGGTTCGCGATCTTGGGCCGGGTGACCTCGACCTCGTGGCGATCCTCGATGCGGACCTGGCGGAACGTCGTCCAGGGCTCGCCGCCCGCGAGCGCGCCCTCTCGACGTGGATGGAAGCGGTCGGTTGGGCCCGACCATCCGGCAAAGCGATCGTTCAGTCTGACCATCCAAGCGACCCAGCAGTCCAGGCGCTCGTGCGAGGCAATCCCGATCGGTTCCATGCAGACGAGGCGCGCCGCCGCATGGATGCGGGGTTCCCCGTCGCGGCCGTGGTGTTCCGGATCGCGGGGGCCTCCGAGCTGCAAGTGGAACTCGGGGCATTGCGGCCGATCACCCTGCTCACATCGTCCGTCGAGGGGCAAACGGTATGCTTGCTCGCGCTCGAACCGGACCGTGTCGCGGGGCTCGGTCGCCTTATCCGCGAGCTGGCGGTTCGCGACATCGTGACAAGGGTCGAAGCCGAACCGCACCTCTAGACGGCACTTCTCGCCAAGACCTCTAGCCATAACCTCTAGCCAAAAACTCCTAGACAGAACCTCGACAGAGAACCCGGAGCAGCCGACGTGATCATCCCGATCCGCACACTGGGCGACCCCGTGCTGAAGACGAGCTCGAAACCCGTGGAGCGCTTCGACGAGTCGCTGCGTCACCTCGTCGAAGACATGTTCGCGACGATGTACGACGCACCCGGGGTGGGTTTGGCCGCTCCGCAGGTGGGGATCTCGCTCCGGCTGTTCGTGTTCGACGACGGGGTGACGGGACCGATGTTCATGGCCAACCCGGAGCTCCTGTCGGCCGAAGGCGAGATGCTGGAGGAGGAAGGCTGTTTGTCCATCCCGGGGCCCTTCTACCTGACGCGCCGGTCGGCAAAGATCGTGTGCCGCGGACAGGACCTGCACGGCAAGACGTATGAGATGGCCGGCGAGGGTCTTCTCTCCCGGATCTTCCAACACGAGACCGACCATCTTCGGGGAACCTTGTTCATCGACCGGCTGGACGAAGACGGACGCAAGGCGGTGCTCGCCGAGCTGAGGCGGGTTGAGCTCGGTCTGTCGGAACCGCGGAAGCGACGCCGCGTCGAAGAGGCGTAGACCGTGTCTGTTTCCGTTCGGGTGGTGTTCCTGGGGAATGACGTCTGGTCGGTGCCGACGCTCGAAGCGCTCGCTCGGGCCGAAGATGTCGAGGTGGTCCTCGTCGTTACGAACCCAGAGCGCCCGGCCGGACGTGGTTCGAAGCTCACGCCGACCACCGTCGCCGACGCCGCGCGACGGATCGGGTTGCCGCTGGCCGAGACGGAGACGACCCGCGGCGAGGACTTCCTGGAGCGGCTGCGTGCCATCTCTCCCGATGCTACCGTCGTCGTGGCCTACGGCCAGCTGCTCTCTCCGGACGTGTTGCGTATCGCCACGCTCGGCTCCCTGAACCTTCATTTCTCCCTCCTACCGCGGTGGCGGGGCGCGAGTCCGGTTCAGCACGCGATCCTCGCTGGGGATCCGTTCAGCGGAGTCAGCGTCATGCTCATGGACGAGGGTTTGGACACCGGTCCGGTGTTGGCGCGGAGCGACGTTCCGATCCGTTCGGATGACGATTCCGGTTCGCTCGGCGAGCGCCTCGCGCTGATCGGAGCGGAGATCGTGGTCGAGGTGATCCACCGTTTCGCGATCGGCAAGCCGTTCGACCCGACTCCGCAAGATGAGTCAATCCCCCCGACATTCGCGCCGAAGTTCGGCCCTTCAGATCGAGTCGTTGATTGGAGCCGTCCGGCCGATGCGATCATTCGGCAGATCCGGGCGTTCGCACCCGAACCTGGCGCCACCACCACCTGGCGAGGAGAGGACTTCAAGCTGCTGCGTGCCGAGGAGGCCGCATCGACCACGGGTGCTCCGGGAACCATCGTGCAGGCCGATCGGAACGGCGTCATGGTCGCAACGGGAACGAGCACGGTCCGTCTGCTGGACATTGCGCCCGCCGGACGTCGCCGGATGTCGGGCGCCGACTGGGCACGCGGGGTTCGCGACGTCGTCGGCGAACGGCTCGGATGATGGCAACGGCGCGTTCGATCGCGGTAGAGACGGTTCGCCGAGTCACCGACGAAGGGGCGTATTCGAGTCGGCTCCTTCCCGCGTTGCTCGAGCGTTCGCGGTTGGACTCGCGCGATCGGGCTCTTGCGACGGAGCTCGCCCTCGGGACACTTCGACACGTCCCCGGCCTGGACCGCGCGATCGGACTTCGGTCCTCCCGGCTTGTGGCCCGGATGAGTCCGGGAGCGCGCGCCGCACTTCGGCTCGGCGCCTATCAGTTGCTCTTCATGCGGATCCCATCCCACGCGGCGGTGTCGGCTTCTGTAGATCTCGCCACGCCACGCGAGCGGGGCTTCGTGAACGCCATCCTCCGTCGATTGGCCGACGACCCACCTGAGCCACCGTCCGGAGACACGGACGACGACGTCTTCGCCCGCACGGGCCTGGCGTCATGGGCCGTTCACGAGCTGCGTGTATTGCTGGGCGACGAAGAGGCACAGGTGGCCGCGGAGGCATTCGGAGAACGGGGACTCCTGTGTTTGCGCGCGAACAACTGCCGGACCTCCGTGGATGCGCTCGCTCTTGGACTCCGCGCGAGCGGTCACGCCTGCCATCCCGCACGCCTGCACCCGGACTGTCTGCTGTTGGACGGCGGCGATCCGGCTCGTCTGCGTGGGTTCGCCCAGGGCTGGTTCGCCGTCCAGGATCAGGCGTCGGCGTTCGTCGTCAGCGCGCTCGACCCTCAGCCAGGAGATCGCGTGTTCGATGCATGTGCGGCACCGGGTGGCAAGACCGCCCATCTGGCGTGTCTCGTCGGGGAAACGGGCAGCGTCATCGCCGGCGATGTCCGCCCGGAACGCGTCGCCCTCGTCCGCGAGACCGTTGATCGTCTCGGCGTCGGTGGTCGCGTGCGCGTGTTGACGCAAGATGCCACGCGTTCCTCGATCGATGCCCTGTTCGATCGGGTGCTCGTTGACGCCCCATGCTCGGGGATCGGCTCCGCTCGCAGACGCCCGGAACTCCTGTGGCGCCCCCGACGATCCGATCTGTCGCCACTCGCCCGGCTCCAAGTGCAGATCGCGTCAGAGGCCTGCGATCGGCTTCGTCCCGGGGGCCGGCTCGTGTATTCGGTCTGCACGTTCCCACGGGCCGAGACGGACGCAGCGTGTGATGCTCTCGTGCGCCACCGCCCGGAGCTCGAGCCACTCTCGATCGATGGCCCCGACGGCCCATCCCCGCGGATCCGCCTCTGGCCTCACCGGCACGGCTCCGACGGGATGTTCGTTGCGGCGTTCGAGAAACAACCGTGACCGGCGGGTACGATACGCAACGATGGGGACGCTCTCCGCTTCGATCCTGTCCGCGGACTTCGCGCATCTTGCCGATCAGATCAAGCTGATCGAGCCCTATGCCGAAGCCATCCATATCGACGTCATGGATGCTCACTTCGTCCCACCGCTCACGATCGGACCTGTGGTCGTGGCTTCGCTGCGTCCTGCGACCGAACGCGTCCTCCATGGGCATCTGATGGTTGAAGCTCCCGAGGGCCTTTTCGATGAGCTCGCTGAGGCCGGTCTCGATGTCGTGTCCTTCCACCACGAGGCGGTCGCGGACCCGGCGCCAGTCATCGCGAAGGCGCGGGGGACCGGCATGAGGGTGGGCATGACCCTCAACATGGAGACGCCGGTCGAAGATGTGTTCCCGTACCTGGACGACCTGGACGACTTGATGCTCATGAGCATCCGTCCGGGGTGGGCAGGACAAGCCTTGAACCCCGACGTGTATCCGCGTTTGGAAACTGCTCGGCGGGAAGTAGATCGCCGAGGTCTCACGACGGCCGTGGAGATCGACGGCGGAGTCAAGGTCGATAACGCGCAGCGGGCGATCGATGCCGGCGCGACCGTGTTGGTCGCGGCGTCGGCGATCTTCGGTTCTTCGGACCCAGCGGCCGCAGCCCGCGAACTTGCCACGATCGCGCGAGGAGAGGCTGCATAATGCCCGAAACGATCCTGGTCGTCGACGACGATCCCGACATCGCTCGGTTCGTCGAGGTCAACCTCCGCTCGGCGGGCTACGACGTGGCTGTAGCAGCAGACGGCGAAGAGGCGCTGGAGAAGGCAAACGAGCTTCGGCCCGACCTGGTGCTCCTCGACGTGATGATGCCGCGAATCGACGGGTTCGAGGTGGCGCAACGACTCCGGAAGAATCCGCAGACGGCCAATACGAGCATCATCATGCTCACCGCAAAGGCGCTGTCCGCCGACAAGGTCACCGGCCTACAGTCGGGCGCGGACGATTACATCATCAAGCCGTTCGACCCCATCGAGTTGCTCGCGCGGGTGAAAGGGACTCTTCGTCGCGCGAAGGAGATGCGGAACCTCTCGCCGCTCACCGGCCTGCCGGGCAACATCCGGATCCAGGAGGAGATCGAACGGCAGGTTCGCGAGGCTCGGCCGTTCGCGGTCCTGTACTGCGACCTGGACAACTTCAAGACCTACAACGACCAGAAGGGGTTCGTCCGGGGGGATCGCTTGATCCAGGGAACCGCCCGCATCATCCAGGACGCGGTTGTGGAGTTCGACCCGGGAGAGGGCTTCGTCGGACACGTAGGAGGGGATGACTTCGTCGCGGTCGTGAACCCCGACATCGCCGAAGAGGTTGCGAAGCGCATCTGCAACCGGTTCGATGAGGCGCGTTCCGGCTTCTACGAGTCCGAGGATCTCGATCGCGGTTTCATCCGGATGGAGGACCGCAAAGGCGTGATGCAGGACGTCCCCCTGGTGGGGATCTCCGTCGGCATCGCGACCACCGCCCGCCGCGCGTTCGCCCACTATGGCGAAGCGGTGGCCGTGGCTACGGAGATGAAGCAGTTCGCGAAGCGTGACGGGGGATCCTCGTACGCGATCGACCGCCGCATGCCCTGACGCGCCCGAGGGCTCTCTGTCTGGCAATCCCACCGGCAACGCTCGTATACTCGGCTGCAGATACTCGTTTCCGGGGCGGGGTGTGATTCCCCACCGGCGGTGACAGTCCGCAACCCTTCGCGAGCCACGCGAGGGTGGACCCGGTGAGATTCCGGGACCGACCGTGAAAGTCGGGATGGGAGGAGACGGGGCAAGCGGTTCCGCGCTGCGCGCGGAACCGTCAGCCGCGCGTTCCCACCTCGCCCCGACCAAGGGGTCGATGGTGCGGGGACACGGCGGAGACAACCAAGAAGAGCAGTACATGCGACGGGCGCTGGAGCTCGCAGCGCGAGGTCGCGGTTTGGTGTCTCCCAACCCGATGGTCGGCGCCGTCGTTGTAGGAGGCGACAAGATCGTCGGCGAGGGGTGGTATGAGGGTCCGCGTGGTCGCCCGCACGCAGAGGTCCACGCCCTGCTCGAAGCCGGTGACCGCGCACGGGGGGCGACGCTCTACTGCACTCTCGAACCCTGCGACCATCACGGCTCCACGCCTCCGTGCACCGAGGCAGTGATCGCGTCGGGCGTGTCCCGCGCTGTAGTCGCGGCCGGCGACCCGAACCCGATCGTGGACGGTCGCGGGTTCGCGCGTCTGCGTGCCGCCGGGATCGCGCTCACTGAAGGGGTCCTGGCCGAGGACGCCCACCGGCTGAACGAAGCGTTCGAGCGGCACGTCACCACCGGACTGCCGTTCGTGACGCTGAAGTCGGCCGCCTCCCTCGACGGGAAGACCGCAGCACGCGATGGTTCTTCGAAATGGATCACGGGGGAGGCGGCTCGGGCCGACGTCCAGCGTCTTCGGGCCGCGGCCGACGCGATCGTGGTGGGAGCCGGCACCGTGATCGCCGACGACCCCTCCCTCACCGTTCGACTTCCCGGATACGCCGGCCGACCTCCACTGCGGGTCGTCGTCGATGCCACCGGTCGGACTCCGGCCGACGCCCGGATCTTCGATGGTGAGGCCCCGACGCTCGTCGCGACCGGTCCACGAGCAGATCAGGCGAGCGTCGATGCATGGACGTCCTCGGGGGCTGACGTGATGGT
>JAYUAK010000162.1:0-11208 GCA_043741335.1 Actinomycetota bacterium | reverse complement strand
CGAAGTGTCCCTCGGTCGGGAACCTCACGACCTGGGCGGTCTCCGCGACGATCTTGGCCGCGGTGAGCGAGCCGCACCCCGGGATCTCAAGGAGCGCGGGTGCGTAGGCCTTCACCAGGCCCGAGATCTCACGCTCGAGCTCGTTCGCTCGCCGCGTGATCTCCCGGCAGCGGGCGATGAGCTCCAGACCGATCCTGACCTCGGCGGAGGGCTCCATCTGTCCGAGGATGGCCCCGAGGTGCTCCAGCTGGCAGTACCGGTCGAGGCTGCGAGGTGAAGGGGCCAGGTCCGGGTCGATATCGTGAAGGAGCCACCGCAGCGTGCACTGGAGCTTCGTGCGCTCGTTGACCATCGACTCCCGGTGCGCCCCAAGCAGTCCGATCTCGCGCTCGGGGCCGCCGAGTGTTGCGACCGGCAGATCGGGACGAGCCATAGCGGCTCGGGCGACCGCGGTCGCATCGATCGGGTCTGACTTGCCGCGGACGCGATCAGCTCGGCGGGACTCACCCATCATCCGAGGTGCGACACGAACCGATCGCTCCCCGCGAGCGATCAGGTGACGCTCCAGGTGAGCGGAGACGTGCCGGCCGTCCTCGACGGCGAAGAGCCGCTCGTCATCGAGTGAGCGAGCCCAGGCGACCAACCGCTCGAACCCGGGTGTGCGGGCGCGCACCGTGAGTTCGTCGAGCACCGCACCCGTTGCCCCATCCACCGCCACGGCGGTATGGGTCTGTTTGTGTGGATCGATCCCCACTACGATCACCCCTGGTCCCCCCTTCGGACACGACCAACCGGATGGTGAGACCACCGGCGGACACGCCTCAGTGGGGCTTGAAGCACGCTCCTATGAAGTCACGCCGGCCGGCCTTCGCCGGCGGCGGGCGGCAGAACGCATGAAGGTCATCCCGCTCGCGGGGTGACAGGCAGCCTAAGAGCCAGCCCGCCGTCGGACGGAGGCTATCCCGAGGTCACCCTCGAGACCTCACTGCCACGTCACCATGACACTGAGCGCAGCCTAGCGCGGGTTACCCGGGCGAGGCAGCCTTCGAAGCTGGCGCCTGCATCGGCAGGCATACGTTGAACGTGCTTCCTTCCCCGGGAGCGCTCTCGACCGTCACCGTTCCACCGAGGTGACGCACCAGGTCGCGGACCATCGACAGGCCGAGACCCGCCCCGCGGAAGCGGCGGGTAGAAGAAGAGTCCACCTGATAGAAGCGATCGAAGATCCGCCCGACCTCTTCGCGATCGATCCCGATCCCTCGGTCGCGTACCCAGAACACCAGGTCGTCGCCGTCGGCGCGCGCACCCAGTTCGCAGGGCTCATCCTCAGGTGAGTACTTGATCGCGTTGTCCAGCAGGTTCGTGAGGACTCGACCCAGCAGCTGCCGATCGGTGTGAAGGACAGGGATGTCGTCGGGGACGGAGGTCACGATGCGCTCCGCATCGGTCCCCAGGCCCTCGACCGTTTCGCGACACAGGTCCTCGAACGACACGCGACCGATCGAGATCGACAGTTGATCGCTCTCCAGACGCGACGTGGTGAGGAGGTTCTCCACCAACCCGACCAAGCGGTTCCCCTGGCGTTCCATCCGTTCGAGGAACTCTTCGCGCAAGATCGGATCGTCGGCGAACTGCGGCTGCCGCAGTGTCTTAACGAAGCCGATCATCGCAGTGATCGGCGTGCGAAGTTCGTGCGAGACCACCGCGACGAACTCGCCCTTCATCCGGTTCAGCTCGCGGAGCTGGTCGACGGTGGCGCTCTCCTTTTTCAACAGGTGCTCCAGACGCTCCGCCTGCACCGTGAGGACCTCGTTCTGCTCGGCGAGACGGTCGGCCATCACGTGGCTCTGGAAATACATCTGCCGTGCGAACACGAGTGGGGCCAGGAACACAACGACGGACCAAGCGCCCTCTTCGATGAAGAATCGCGCAATGACGACTCCGAAGAGCGCCAAGCCGATGTAGGAGAGCAGGAACTCGACCGGGCGCCTGCCGTGCATCTTCCGCAATACTTGGCGTACCGTGAGGCCGTGCTCCAAGGATGCGTGGAGCGCGACCAGGATCGCGTTGATCGCGTACGCGACGATCGTGACGGCGAGGGTGGCGGGGAGCAGGAGCCACCAGGCGTCGTGGATCTCGGCGAGTTGGCGGAAGACCATGCTGGCCGCCACGATCGCGAGCGCCATCTGGGAGCGGTTCCACATCGAGCGCAAGAACGGGATCTGGTGCCGCAGCTCGTGCATGTCCGAGGATCCAACGATCGCGATCATGCCCGCGACCGGCGGGCTGTAAAGCATGGCGACGCCGATCATGATCGGGAAGGACAGCGAGACCTCGATCTCCTCCCATGCGGGGATCGGGATCAGGTCGACCGCGGCGATGCACACGACGAAGAAGAACGCTCCCCAGCCGATGGTCGCCCAGTCCACCATCGAGGCCTGCCATGCGAGCCAGATGGCCAGCGGGATGATAAGGGCTGCCTCCAATCCGGTGACCCCGAAGTCGTTCGACGGAGCTTTGGCGTTGACCGCCCCCGGAGCGTCGGGGTCCTCCTCGCGATCCTCCAGTTCCATCACGTGGTCGCCTCGGACCGGACGATCTTGGGGTGGCGTCTCGGCATCGCAAGCACGATGAACCACGCGGCGCCCACCTGCATGCAGAGGTCTCCGATCGAAACCGCTTCATCGATCGGCGCGCCGAGCGGGATCACGTCGCCGAGCAGCCGGAGCGAGGTACCGCTGTCCGCGAGGTGGTGCTTGGCGCCCCCGTTGTGGATCAGGTCGTCAAGGGTGGAGGTCTGGTGCGAAGCGACGAGCGCGTGACGAGTGACGGGCATCCCGTGGTTGACGGTGATCACCAAAGCGTTCAGTGCGAGGCCAACGAGGATCGGGCCGAACCCGGGCGTCCGGACGTTCGCCACCGCGAACGCGAGCAAAGCAGCGAACGACATCAGGAGCAGGATCACGCCGGTGGTGCCCTCGAGTGGGATGAACTGCAGGACGGCTCCAGCGAGCGCGGCCCTCCACCATCTGAGCTTCACCGATGGGAAGTCACGGAGAGTGCCGCCTGCGATCAGGCCGACGACGATCGCCGCCGCTACCGTGAACAGGATCATGTGTACGTCCTTTTCCCGCTGTAGGTATCCAACCCCTTGCGGTATCGGGGTCTCCGTGGGGCGCCTTAAGCTGTCGGCCGAACGGGTGACTTCCGACCGGTGGAGGAACGCCGTAGGTCCTGGTCTTATTCGGTGGTTGGGAGGCTCGTCAGGAACGCATCGCCGGCGCCCAGGTTGGTCTCGCCATCGAACGCTCCACCGGCGAATCCCACTACCAGGAGGGATCCGTCGTCGATCGTCGACCAGTTCCCGAAGTCGGCCTTCGGTGTTCCGAACTGCGTGGTCCAGCGGTCGACGCCCTGGCTGTCGATTGCCCAGACGAAGACGTCGCTCCGACCTTCGTTCGGGCCGGCGAGATCGCCGAAGGTGAAGCCCACGACATAGGGACCATTCGCGTCGACAGCGAGGTTAGTCGACCAATCCTCGCTCTGCGAGCCGCTCTGTCTGGTCCACACCGTCGCGCCGTCGTTGATGTCGAGCGCGCGAACGAACGGGTCGCCGCCACCGCCCCCTTGTCCACCGAACGAACCGAACGTGGTCCCGGATACATAGAGGATGTCGTCTTGCACCGCCATCCCGAATGCGAGATCCCCCTTATCGGTGCCGAACTCACGGGTCCACACGATCGTTCCGTCGGAGCCGTAGCGGCGCACCCATCCGTCGTTGCCGCCACGGTTGCGTTGACCCGGCAGCGCGCCGCGCGTGAACCCGATCGCGAAGAACGAGCCGTCGCCTGAAAGAGCCAGGCCGAATCCGATATCGGTCTCTGTGCTCCCGAACTGCTTCGTCCAGCGCTCGTTCCCGTTGGGGTCGAAGGCGCGCAGGAACACGTCGTCGTGCCCACGGTTCGTTCCTTCGAGCGCGTCACCGGTGTTCCCGATGACGAGAACGCCGTTCGCATCGGCCGCGACCTCGGACGCGATGTCATCGGCAGTCGTACCCAACTGCCTCGTCCAGAGCTCGTTCCCCTCCGCGTCGAACTTCCTGACGAAGGCGTCGAAGCCGCCGCTCTTCGTCTGTCCGGGGAGCTTCCCAGCCGTTACCCCGGTGACGTAGATGCCGCCGAGCCCGTCGATCGCCACGAAGAACGCGCGGTCGTCGTGCTTCGTCCCGAATTGCCGGAGCCACATGACGCTGCCGTCGGGAGCGGTCGCACGCACGAACGCGTCGTTGCCGCCGACCGCCACCTGACCGGGCAATGCGCCCGCCGTGGTCCCGGCCACGTAGGTCACGCCGCTCGCATCGATGGCAACGCCCCACGCTTCGTCATAGGCATCGGTACCGAATTGGTCGATCGAGGTCAGCGTCCGGGCGGAAGAGGGACCGAGGAACGTCAGCAGGAGCGCGAGAGCGCTTGCAACGGCGATCGAGAGTCGGTGACGGATCGGTTCCTCCTCCGGTGGCGTAGTGCCACGCTACCGCGAGCCGATCGTCCGGCCAAGGAACTCATCCAACACCGGCCGAGCCGATCCATCTTCTAGAATCCTCGACGGAGACGTGGCTGAGTGGCCGAAAGCAGCCGCCTGCTAAGCGGTTAGGGGGGTAACACTCCCTCACAGGTTCGAATCCTGTCGTCTCCGCCAAGCGCGGGGATGACTCGAAGAGCAATCCGGTCAAGACATCGGTTGGATGTTGGATCTTTGAGCCGAAGGCTCCATCATCGCGGGAGCGCTACCTGTCGATCGGAAGGACGATCAAGGAACGAGAGTCGGGGAGAGCGAAGCGCGTGAGGATCCTTCTGATCGATGACAACGACGACATCCGGATCATCTGCAAGCATGCTCTGTTGTTGGCTGGTCACGACGTCGCGCTTGCGAGGGGCGGGATAGAGGGACTCGCGCTCGCGAAGTCCTTCGATCCTCAACTCATCCTGTTGGATCTGATGATGCCCCGGTTCGACGGGTTCGAGGTCCTCGATCGACTGCGTGCTTCGCCTCCGTCGGCCAAGACGCCGATCGTCGTCCTGTCGGCGATGGCAGGGGAGAAGGATCGATCACGAGCGCTTCAGGCAGGGGCTGACGCATTCTTGACCAAGCCGTCGATCCCGCTGACCTCATCGCTCTCATCGAGCACATGCCCGAGCCCTCGGGGAAAGACCGGGAGCCTCCCGACCGGGAGCAGTAGTTCGCCCCGGCCGGCCGGTCCGGTCGTGCCCGTTCTGCCTAGCCGATCAGAACAAAGGGAAGTCGACCGGACCGTTGCGCCATCCGGCGCCTGCGGCCACCATGAAGACAACAAGCATCCCCAAGAAGAGGATCTGACGCTGGTACTTGCGCATTCGCTTCCTTTCTTGTCCTCGGACCCCTCCGATCGGGGTCCGCTCGTTAGTCCCCCATCGGCAGGAACGTGTCGGCCCTTTAGGGGATTTGCCGAGTTCTCGGTAGGTGACACGCGGCATCGGGTGAAATGGAGCGACCCCCTTCGGTTCTGTCGCCATCCTCGGTCAGAGCGGATGCGCCTCGGTCAGCTCCTCTGGCGCGGCTCGCTCGGGCCCTCGGACGTGGTCATGGGGCATCGAGGATCGGGCGGGAGCTCAGCCATCATCCCCAGGTACCACTCATGGGCGGGGTCGAAGCACGTCCGCCACGCGCGCTCGGCCGGCCCCGCCATGACGTTCAGGTAGTACATGGGGTGGCCCGGCGCGGCCACGCATGGGCCGTGGTAGCCACGAGGGATCAGGAACACGTCCCCGTCGCGTACCGTCACGGTCTCGTCGATCGAGCGGTCGAGCGTGTATGTGCGGTGCAGCCCGAATCCGGCCGCGCCGTCGATCCGGAAGTAGTAGATCTCCTCCAACGGCACCTCGCGCTCGGTGCGCTCGTCGTGTTTGTGCGGCGGGAACGAGGACCAGTTCCCGCCGGGCGTGAGCACCTCCACCGCGATCAGCGTCTCCGCTTCGAAGGCGTCTGCCGCGAGGAAGTTGTTCACCTGCCGCGTCGCCACCCCGCCGCCCCGGACCTCCACCGAGACGGCGCTCGCGGGGACGTACGCGGGGTCCAGGCGTCCCGAGGCCGGAGCGTTCGGCAACGCGAATCCTCCGCCCCGCTCGCTCGTGATAGCGACCTCGCTCCCGCTCGGCAGGTAGACGAAGTCGCTCACGCGATGGAAGACGTCCTGGCGTCCCTCCAGATCGAAGGCGCGCGACCCCACCTCCACCCGGCACGAGCCGGCGAGCGGCAGGAGCGCGGCCTCGATGCCGTCCAACCGGAGCGTCCGCCGTTCGCCGGCCTCGAGGGTCATCACGCGAAGACCTGCGAGCCCCCAACCCGCGATTTCGGGGGTGATCACGACGGGGTCCGAGCCTTCCGACAACGACCCCGCCGGACGGAAGAGATCGCTCACGACGATCGCCTATCTAGCGCGCGCATGGACCGGCCTCAGGCATCGACCATGAGCGCACGCACCTGCGCCTCGGTGGGCATCTCGTCGGCGCACGCCAGCTTCGACGCGACGTAGGCCCCGGCCGCGTTCGCGAAGCGGATCGTGTCGAGGACAGGCCAACCCTCGAGCGTGCCATGGCAGAAGGCGGCGCCGAACGCATCCCCGGCGCCCAGGCCGCAGACCACCTCCACAGGGAAGGGCGCCACCCGCTCGATCCCGCCGGACCACGCGACGAGCACACCCTCCGGTCCCAGCTTGACGACCGCCACCTCGAGCCCGAGACCGAGCAAACGAGCGGCCAGCGTCTCGGGGTCACCGCTGCCCACCGCCACGCTCACCTCCTCGACGTTGCCGATCGCGACCGTTGCGTGCGCGAGTGCCCGCCGCTGTTGTTCGCCTGCTTCATCCGTCGATGACCACAGCGTCGCTCGGAAGTCCAGGTCGTGCACCGTCACGCCGCCGCGATTTCGTGCCTGCAACGCCGTGAGGGTCGCGCCGCGGCTTGGCTCCTCCGACAGACCTGTGCCCGTCGTCCAGAAGATCCGCGCGGCGCGGATCGCGCTCAGGTCCAGCTCGTCGGCCGACAGGCGCATGTCGGGCGCGGTCGGCGCCCGGTAGAAGGTGATGGGGAACGAGTCGGGAGGGAACAGCTCGCAGAACGCGAGGGGCGTTCGCAGGATCGGATCGGTCCCCACGCAACGGTCGTCCACGCCGAAGTCGCGGAGCGCCTCGCGCACGTACGTCCCGAACCCGTCGTCGCCGACCTTCGTGATGACCGCGGCCCGGTGTCCGTAGCGGGCGGCGCCAACCGCAACGTTCGTCGGGCTGCCGCCCAGGGATTTCTGAAATGTCTCCACCCGAGCCAGCGGGACGCCGCTCTGTAGCGGGTACAGGTCGACCCCCACGCGGCCCATCGTGAGGACGTCGTAGGGGCGATCCACCTCAGTCATCGCCTGGGCCCTCCGCCTTTCCCGCGGCTTCCAACTCCTGGGGCCTCAGCTCGAGAGACTGCGTGGCGACAACGACAGGCCGGTTGGAACGTTCCAATGCGGCAGCGTACCCTGAGCCGCACCGCGGCCTCAAGGCAAGAGGGAGCACATGGAAACCGTCCGTTTGACCACCGCACAGGCGATCGTTCGGTTCCTGATCGCTCAGCGAACCGTGATCGACGGACAGGAGCGCCCGCTGTTCCCCGGCGTCTTCGCGATCTTCGGCCACGGCAACGTCACATGCCTCGGAGAAGCGCTGGAGGCCGAACAGGATCGTCTGCCCACCTGGCGCGGGCAGAACGAGCAGACGATGACGATGGCGGCGGTGGCGTTCGCCAAGGCCACCCGGCGCCGCCAGATCATGGTTGCGACCAGCTCGGTCGGTCCTGGTGCTCTCAACATGGTGACCGCGGCGGGCATCGCCCACGCGAACCGCCTGCCGGTCCTGCTGCTCGCGGGCGACACGTTCGCGAGCCGCGTTCCTGATCCCGTGCTCCAACAGGTCGAGCACTTCCACGACCCCTCGGTCACGGTGAACGACGCCTTCCGCCCCGTCACCCGCTATTGGGATCGGATCGTCCGGCCCGAGCAGGTCATCCACTCCCTCCCCAACGCCGTAGCCACGATGCTCGATCCGGCGACCTGCGGCCCCGCCTTCTTGGGGTTGCCGCAGGATGTGCAGGCCGAGGCGTTCGACGTCCCGGTCGCCTTCTTCGAGCCGCGAGTGCACAGCATCCGCCGACCGGGGCCCGACCCGGACGAGGTGACCGCCGCGGCCGAGGCGCTCCGTTCGGCGCGGCGGCCGCTGTTGATCGCCGGCGGCGGTGTCCACTATTCATCCGCGGAGGGTGCGCTCGTGGCGTTCGCGGCTCGACACGGCATCCCGGTCGTGGAGACGGTCGCGGGCAAGTCGTGCGTCACGTGGGATCAGCCCGGGTTCGCCGGACCGATCGGTGTCACGGGCAGCTCGTCGGCGAACGAGCTCGCTGCCGACGCCGACGTGGTCGTGGCGGTCGGCACGCGTCTGCAGGACTTCACGACCGGCTCGTGGAGCGTCTTCCGCGACGACCGGATGCGGCTGATCGCGCTGAACGTCGCGCGGTTCGACGCCACGAAGCACCTGGCCCTGCCGGTCGTGGCCGACGCGCGCCGTGGACTAGAGGAGCTGAGCGCCGCGCTCGGCGACTGGTGCGCTCCGGCTGAGCGTCTCGCGCAGGCCGCAAACGCATATGACCGATGGAACGTCGAGCTCGATGCCGCCGCCGCCCCGCCTGCGGACACGGCCGTCCCCTCCTACGCCGCGGTGATCCGCACCCTCAACGAGCTCGCCTCGCCCGAGGACTACGCGCTCGCCGCGGCCGGCGGCTTCCCCGGCGAGCTCAACAAGCATTGGCATTCGCTCGGCGTGCGAACGTTCGATTGTGAATATGGCTTCAGTTGCATGGGCTACGAGATCGGCGGCGCGTGGGGCGCCGCGATGGCCCTGCCCGAGCGAACGGTGATCTCGTTCTGCGGGGACGGCTCGTACCTGATGTCGAACTCCGACGTCTACAGCTCGGTGCTGTCCGGGCACCCCTTCGTCCTGGTCCTCTGCGACAACGGGGGCTACGCCGTGATCGACCGGTTGCAGGTCTCGAAGGGTGGCGCGCACTTCAACAACCTGTTCGAGCATGTACGAGCGAAGGAGCCGGTACGCGTCGACTTCGCGAAACACGCCGCGTCGATGGGCGCCTGGACGCGGGAGGTCGAGAGCCTGGACGAGCTCCGGACGGCGTTCGGCGAAGCACGGCGAGCGGGACGCACCGCGGTGATCGTGATCCGCACCGATCCGAACGTGTGGACCGGTGGAGACGCGTGGTGGGACGTCGGTATCCCCGAGATCTCAGATCGCGAAGAGGTCAGGGTCGCTCGAGCCGAGCACGACGCCGAGCGCAAGCACCAGCGGACGGGTGTCTAGGCACGGCTACTTCAGCGCCCCGAGGGTCAACCCTCGGACGAAGTGACGCTGGACCGCGAGCGCGAACACGATGATCGGCACCGCGCCGATGACGCCGGCCGCGGCCATCGGTCCCCACTCGATCTGGATCTTGCCGATGAGCGTGCTCACGCCCACGGTGATCGTCTGGGAGTTGGGCGTGGACGTGAACGACAACGCCAGCAGGAACTCGTTGTAGGTGACGATCACGCTGAAGATCGCCGTCGCGACCAGTCCCGGCGCTGCGAGCGGCAACACGATCCGTCGCAGCGCGGAGAGCGGTGTGTCCCCATCGACCAAGGCTGCTTCTTCGATCTCGGGCGGGATCTCTCGGAGGTAGCTCTCCATCATCCAGACCACCAGGCTCGCGTTCAGCCCGGAGTAGACGAGGATCAGGCCGAGCTTGGTGTCGAGCAGGCCCGCCTTGCCGAGCACGATGTAGATGGGGATCGCCAGCAGGATGGGCGGCACCATCCGCACCACCAGCGCGCTGACGAGCGACATCCGGCTGATCCACTCTCCCATCGTCGACCGCGTGAGGGCATACGCGCCGAGCGTCCCGACCACGAGGCTGATGCCCACGGAGAGCGTGACCACCACCAGGCTGTTCGTCAGATAGGCGCCGAAGTGTCGGTCGCGGAATAGCTCGACGTAGTTGTCCAGCGTGAAGTGCTGCGGAACGATCGACGCGCCCGAGTAGATGTCCACGGGTTGCTTGAACGACGTGGAGATCATCCACCAGATCGGGAAGAGCGCGACCACGAGGGCGAGCCCGATCGTGGAGTACATCGCGATCGTCCGCGTTCGCGAGCGCATCTACGCTCCCGCTGCTTTCTTCGCCGCGCCCCGGATCGCGCGGATCGCCGCGACCAGCAGCACGCTCATCCCCATGAGGACGATCAGCATCATGGCTGAGGCCTGTCCGTATTGGCTGAATCGGAACGCCGTGTTGTAGCCGTAGATCGCGATCAGTTGCGTGGACGTGCCCGGGCCGCCCTTCGTGAGCACGAAGACCTGGTCGAACGTCCCGATCGCGTCGATCGTCCGCAGCACGATCGCGACGAGAAGCACCGGACGAACGAGCGGCAGCGTGTGGTCGAAGAAGACCCGGGTCTCGCTGGCACCGTCCACGCGGGCACCCTCGATCGGGTCGCGTGGCAGGCCGTTCAATCCGGCCAGCACGATCAACATGATCAACGGGGTCCATTCCCAGACGTCGACCAGCACGAGCCCCAGGAATGCGCTCCTCGTGTGGGACAGCACGTTGGGAGCATGGAGCTGGAGCAGTCCGAAAAGCGGGTTCACCACGCCCACGTCGGACGCGTAGATCAACCGCCACACGATGCCGACCACGACGGGCGCCACCGTCATCGGGATGATCAGCCCGGTGCGGATCACGCCCGCGAACCGCAGGTCGCGCGAGAGCAGCACGGCCAACCCGACGCCGAGGATCGTCTCGACCGTGACCGCGAGCAACACGAACTTCAACGTGACGAAGATCGAGTCCCAGAACACGCGGTCGCCGAGCACGATCCTGTAGTTGCCGAGGCCGGCGAAGCCCAACTCGCGGCCGTACTTGTATCCAGAGAGGCTCGCGCGGACGCCGTAGAAGAGGGGGTAGACCGAGACTGAGGCCATGAACAGGAGCGCGGGCGCGATCAGGAGGTACGGGAAACCGGCGGAGACCGCCCGCCGGAGGTCCCCCGCCGGTTTCCGTACCTGGAGCGTGTCTCTCGTCACCTGTTCGC
>JAYUAK010000161.1:0-4846 GCA_043741335.1 Actinomycetota bacterium | reverse complement strand
GCACCAGCGCCATAGTGGCGACCAGCAACCCGAGGTTGCCTTCGAGCGCGCGGAGCGCGGCCTCGATCGCGTACGCGACGGAGGACACCGGATCCGCCATCACGGCGAACGCGAACGCGAACAGCAATGCGCCGGTCCTGGTCGTTCGTTTGGCTCGCATGGATCAGCCGATCTGGAAGGCACCGGTCTGCAGGTAGCGGGCGTAGTACCCCAGCGCCACCGCCGAGCTGTGCATCAACGGCTGCGGCGGGTCTTCGCGGTTGAACCATTCGATGCGGGCCAGCTCGTCACCGTCGGCGACGGGTTCGCCGCGCCATCGCCGCAGCACGAACCAGAGTCCGAAGTAATGCGTGACGTCACCGTTCGGGTAGACGTTGAGGTGATCGCTCGTGTCGGATACGCAGGCGAAGGCGATCAGGTCGTCTCGATCCGCCTCCAGACCGGCCTCTTCTCGTAGCTCGTCGAGCGCCGTGTCGGCGAAGCTCCCGTTTTCCTCGGCGCCGCCGCCCGGCATCGCCCATTCCCCGTTGTCGCGGCGCAGACCGAGCAGGATCCGTCCGTCCGCATCCTCGACCAGGACGGTGGCACCGGGCCACAGGACCAGGTCGTGGCCGACCTTCTGACGGACCCGCCAGAGCGACGAACCCTCGAAGCTCACGTGATCAACTCTCCGGTTCGCATGCGCCGAACCTTACCGGTCGGGGAAGCCGTCTTCCCGCAGGTCAGCGCGCATGACGTTTCCCTATACTTCACGGGTTCCCAGCCCTCGGCCGGGTGAGAGAGACTCGCTCCCCAACATCTCAAGGAGGTTCGATGCACGGCGTCTTGGCTCAGGAGAGCGGTTCGATCCGAGCGGTATTCGGGTCGTTCGAGAACAGGTCCCTGTGGGTGATCCTGGTCATCTCGTTCGTGGCGCTGGCATTCGCGTACTACCTCGCGCGCGAGGTGCTCGCGGCCCCGGAGGGCACCGACAAGATGAAGGAGATCGCGAAGGCGATCCAGGAAGGCGCGAAGGCGTACCTCTCGCGACAATTCCGGACGCTCGCCATATTCCTCGCCCTCCTCACCGTCGTGCTGTTCTTCGCGTTGCCGGCGCCGAAGGACGCGATCCACTCGGAGCTCGCGATCAAGTTCGGGCGATCTCTGGCGTTCATCCTGGGGGCCGTGTTCAGCGCAACGACGGGCTACACCGGGATGTGGCTCGCGGTGCGCGCCAACGTCCGCACGGCCAACGCCGCGAAGGAATCGGGTCTGCGCAGAGCGATGCGGATCGCGTTCCGAGCGGGCGGCGTGGCGGGCATGTTCACCGTCGGTCTCGGTTTGTTGGGGGCGACCGTCATCCTGATGATCTACAAGCAGGACGCCACGAGCGTGCTGGTGGGCTTCGGCTTCGGCGGCGCGCTCCTTGCGATGTTCATGCGAGTGGGCGGCGGCATCTTCACGAAGGCGGCCGATGTGGGCGCCGACCTGGTCGGCAAGGTCGAGCAAGGCATCCCCGAGGACGACCCTCGCAACGCTGCAACGATCGCCGACAACGTGGGCGACAACGTCGGCGACTGTGCCGGCATGGCGGCCGACCTCTTCGAGTCCTACGAAGTCACGCTGGTGGCCTCGCTCATCCTGGGCGCCGCCGCATACAGCGGGTCGAAGATCGGTGCGATCGCCGGCGTGATGTTCCCGCTGTTCGTCCGCGGGGTCGGCGTCATCACCTCGATCGTGGGGATCATGGCCGTTGCGCCGCGGAGCGAAGAAGAGCACGGCATGAAGGCGATCAACCGCGGCTTCTTCCTCTCGGCGGTCGTCTCGGCCATCGCGGTGTTCTTCATCTCGAACAGCTACATGCACTCGTACAAGCCAGGACTGGCCGTCGCGTTCGGATTGATCCTGGCGAGCGTGATCCAAGTCCTTACCCAGCACTTCACCGACACGAAGCATCGTCCGGTCCAGGAGATCGCGGAGGCGACGGTGACGGGACCCGCCACGACCGTGCTCGCCGGGTTCTCGGTGGGCCTGGAGTCGACCGTGTGGTCGATCATCGTGATCTGTGGCGACATCATGGCCGCGTTCCTGCTAGGCAAGACGACGGCCGAGCGTCTCTACTTCATCGCGCTCACGGGCATGGGGATGCTGACCACGGTTGGCGTCGTCGTTTCCATGGACACGTTCGGCCCGATATCGGACAACGCGCAGGGCATCGCCGAGATGTCCGGGGAGTTCGAGGGTCGGCCCGCCGAGATCCTGGGTGGGCTGGACGCGATCGGCAACTCCACGAAGGCCATCACGAAAGGCTTGGCGATCGCGACGGCGGTTATCGCCGCGACATCGCTGTTCGGCAGCTTCGAGGAAGCGCTCCGTGGCGCCGGCTTCGCGTTCCACGGGATCCGGATCGATCACCCCGACGTGCTGGTCGGCCTGCTGCTCGGCGGCTCGGTCGCGTTCTTGTTCTCCTCGCTCGCGATCCGGGCGGTGGGACGCGCCGCGGCGCAGGTCGTGGTCGAGGTGCGGAATCAGTTCCGCGACCACCCCGGGATCATGGACTTCACCGAGAAGCCGGACTACAGCCGCGTCGTCGACATCTGTACCAAGACCTCGCTTCGCGAGCTGATGACGCCGGGACTGCTGGCGGTGCTCTCGCCGGTCATCGCGGGGTTCCTGTTGAAGGGCGAGGCGCTCGGAGCGTTCTTGGCCGGATCGATCCTGACCGGTCAGTTGCTCGCCGTGATGCTTTCGAACTCCGGTGGTGCCTGGGACAACTCGAAGAAGTACATCGAGGAGGGTCACTTCGGCGGCAAGGGGAGCGATGCGCACAAGGCCGCGGTCATCGGCGACACGGTCGGCGATCCGTTCAAGGACACGGCCGGCCCGGCGCTGAACCCGCTGATCAAGGTCATGAACCTGGTGGCGCTGTTGATCGCGCCGCTCGTGGTGACGCACGCGCCCGACACGGCGCTGCGCATCGCCATCTCGGCCGTCGCCATCGTGATCCTAGGTGTGATGATCTACATCTCGAAGTCACGTAAGTCCGAGCTCGAGGGCGAGATCCGCGCGCTCGACAGCGTGAAGGCGTAAGGGGACCATCGGTCGCAGCATGGGTGCCTTCCGTCGCTTCTTGGATCGATTGAGCGAGAGTGACGAGGCGCGCCTTGCGACCGAGATCCGCACCTGGGCGGAGCAAGTGCCCGGCACCACGCGGATCGCCGACGCCCCGATGCGCGAGCCGGTAAAGATCGCCGGCGTCGTCAAACGGATGACCGTCTTCCCCATGGAAGGGAAGGAATCGCTCGAGGCGCAGGTCTCGGACGGCACCGGTGAGACGATCGTCGTGTTCATGGGCCGCCGGGGCATCCAGGGCCTGACGCTCGGGACGCGCATCGTCGTCGAAGGTGTCATCGGCGAGCAGCGCGGCAAGGTGCGAATGATCAACCCGCGGTTGGAGTTTTCGGTCTAGTAGAAGTTAGATCGACGCGGCGCCGGCGCTGCCGTCGGCGGGCGTGCCGCCCGGCATGTTCTCGCCGACGATCGCGTTGCGAAGGGCGAGCTCCGACGCAGGAGACGAGAGCGCGACGACCTCATCGCCTGCCGAGAACACCGTTTCGGGCTGCGGGATGACCACGTGGCCGTCCCGAAGGATCGCCACCACGGCGGAGTCCGGCGGCAACCGGAGCTCGTAGAGCGGGCGGCCGGCCGAGGGAGAGCCCTCCGGCAACGTCATCTCCACGATCGAGATCCGTCCACCTTCGAGCCTGATCAAGCGAACGAGGTCGCCGACGGTCACGGCCTCCTCGACCATCGCGGTGAGGATGTGCGGCGGCGACACGGCCGCGTCGACGCCCCACTGTTCGGTGAAGAGCCACTCGTTCTTCGGGTGGTTCACGCGTGCGAGCACGCGAGGGACCGCGAACTCCTGCTTGGCGAGCAAGGAGGTCACCAGGTTGTCCTCGTCGTCGCCGGTCGCGGCCACGACGACCTCCGTCCGTTTGAGGTCGGCAGATTCTAGGACCCACGGCTCGCATGCGTCGCCGAGAATGACCGAGACGTTCGGCGCCCAATCCCGGACCTTCTGCACAACATCGGGATCCTGATCGATCAGCGTGACGTCATGGCCCCGGCCCGCGAGATCCGCGGCAAGGTGGCGACCCACGGCTCCGCCCCCGGTCACGACGACCTTCATCAGTGGTGCTCCCCGGCGGGCGCGGCCGTGATCTCGTCCAGCAAGTCCATGCCGTCCTTCGCCATGATGACGGCCAGGTAGTCACCTTCCTGGAGCGTGCTCTCGGCGGTGGGGATGAAGCCGCCACCACCTCTGGAGACTCCTGCGACCAGGATCTTCCCGTCCACATTCACCGCTGAGACCGTCTTGCCAACCAGATGTGGCGGCACGGGCACGCGCATGCGAACGATGTCTCCGCCGCCGAGGGATTCACGGACCTCCTGCCGGTCGTGGAACAGCATCAGCTGGATCTGCTTGATGCCCCAGGTCGTGGTGGCCACCGTGGGGATGTTCAGGCGCTCGTAGATCTCGGCCCGACGCGGGTCGTAGATCCGCGCGATGACCTTGGGTACGTGGTAGTGCTCGAGCGCCACGCGGGCGGACACGATGTTCGAGTTGTCGCCGCTCGAGACCGCGACGAACGCTTCGGCATCTTTGATCCCGGCCGCCTCCAGGACGTCGCGATCGAACCCGAGCCCGACCAACGTCCGAGCGTTACCTCCCGGCGGGTACTTGATGAACGCGGCCGGATTCTTGTCGATCACGGTCACGTCGTGGCCGCCCTCGACCAGCTTCAGGGACAACTCGGACCCGACCCGTCCACAACCCATGATGATCACGCGCATCGAGCGGGAG
>JAYUAK010000160.1:0-4851 GCA_043741335.1 Actinomycetota bacterium | reverse complement strand
CACGAAGCTTCGCACGCCATCTTTTCGACATCCGCGCCTCCTCGCTTTCGGCCGGCAGGTTGCGCAACGTCATGACAGATTCCCGCACGACCTACGACGCAGCGTCGTAGACTCCGTCGGTTGTCTCTCCGCCGAAGAATGGAGCGCTTCGACGATGCCGGAGTCTAAGAAGCGGACCAAGCGACGCAAGGCAAGCGCACGACCTGCCCGGCGGGACAAGACTAGCGAAGCCCAGGCCCGCGAAACCCAGGCCGCGCAGACGAAGGCCGCGAGTGTCAAGAAGCTGACCCCCGGCCAGTACCGGAGGCGAAGGACGTTGGGCTGGACCCTGGTCGTGCTCGCCGCGATCGTCTTCGTCACCCACCTCATGGAGCATCTCGGCTTCTTCGCCTTCGCGTCCCCCGGAGTCGAGGACCTGGTGGCCGGTTATCCGCTAGCGGCAGTGCTCGCCGTGGCGGCCGCAATCATCCTGGGGAAATGATCGGAGCCGCAACCCTTGCTGGCCGCATCGTGGACGGGCTTGCTTCGCGGAACCGACGGAGCCGGAGCGCGTTCAGCACGACGGTGACGCTCGATCCAGCCATCGCGCCGGCTGCCCACATCGGTGTGAGCGCGCCGAAGACCGCGAGCGGAACCATCACGACGTTGTAGCCGAACGCCCAGACCAGGTTCTGTCGGATCACGCGATAGGTCTTCCGTGCGAGCTCGAGGGCATCGGCTACCGAGCTCATCGTTCCACCCAGGAGATTCACATCGGCCGCAGCGAGCGCGACATCGGTTCCCGTCCCCATCGCGATCCCCAGGTCTGCCTTCGCGAGCGCTGGGGCGTCGTTCAGGCCATCCCCCGCGAAGATGACGCGGAAGCCTTGGGCCTGCAGCCGCGCCACCTCGTCGACCTTGCCTTCCGGGAACACCTCGGCCAGCACGTCGTCGATGCCGGTCGTCGCGGCGATCCCTTCCGCCGTGGCGCGGCGGTCTCCGGTCACCATGGCGACCCGCAAACCGAGCGCCTTCATCCGGCGAACGGCGTCGGCAGCCTCGGGCTTGACGCGATCGGAGACGCTCACGAGCCCGTACGGGACGCCATCGCGCCATACCGCGAACGGCGTGAGTCCCGAAGAGGCAAGTCTGTCGGCTTCCGCTTCGAGGGCCGGAGGCAACCCCACCGGGCGTCCGACGCGCACCTCCTCGCCGTCGATCACGGCGCGGGCCCCCGCACCCGGTTCCACTCCGTGGTCCGTCGCGGTGGGGATGGCGACGCCTCGCGCCTGGGCTCCCTCGACGACCGCCCGGGCGATCGGATGCTCCGAGCCGCCTTCGGTCGCCGCCGCCCACGCGAGGATTTGTTCATCCGTTGCCCCGTTCACCGCGACAACCTCCGCGAGAGTCATGATGCCTTCGGTCACGGTGCCGGTCTTGTCGAGCAAGATCACGTCAGTTCGTCGGGCCGTTTCGAAGACCTCGCCGCCCTTGAACAGGACGCCGAGCTCGGCGGCTCTCCCCGTCCCCGCCATGATCGCGACGGGCGTCGCGAGGCCGAGAGCGCACGGGCACGCGATCAGCAGCACGGCGACCGCGTGGAGCAGCGCCGTCCCCGCACCGCCGTTCGTGAAGAGCGACCAGCCCAAGAAGGTGAAGCCGGCGATGGCCAACACGATCGGTACGAACACGGAGGAAATCGCATCGGCCAGCCTTTGGATCGGCGCCTTCGATCCCTGCGCGGCCTGTAGAAGACGAGCGATCTCGGCGAGCTTCGTGTTCGATCCAACCTTCGTCACGAAGACGACCAAACGTCCGTGCCCGTTGATCGAAGCCCCGACGACCTCGCTGCCCGGCTCCACGTCGACGGGGAGGGACTCACCCGTCAGGAGGGAGAGATCGACCCAGGACGTTCCCTCCTTCACGACACCGTCGGCAGGGATCTTCTCCCCCGGCCGGACCACGACGAGATTGCCCGGCCGGACGTCGTCGATCGGGACACGTCGCTCCTGCCCGTCGACCAGGATGGTCGCCTCCTTCGCGCCTCGCTCCAACAGCGCGCGAGCGGCGTCGCTCGCCGCCATGCGTGCTCGAGCTTCGAGCGTCTTCCCGAGCAGGATCAGCGTGATGATCACCGACCCCGTGTCGAAGTAGTGGTGGTCGCTTCCTGACAGGATCGACACGACGCTGTAGCCATAGGCCGCGAGCGAGCCGATCGCGACCAACGTGTCCATCGTCGTGGTCCGGTGCCTCGCGGCGCGAACGGCCGATCGCAGGAACGGCCAGCCCGAGTAGAACTGGACTGGAGTCGCGAGGGCCCACGCGATCCACACCGCCGCAGACCACCCCGGCACCACGAAGGTCACGAAGAGAACGACAACCGTGAGAGGAACGGCGACCTCAAGCCTCCGGAGGAAGAATCCCACCTCTCCATGGGAGCCCCGCTCCTCGGTGTGAAGACGCGCTCCGTAACCCACGTGCTCGACGGCGGCGATCAGCGAACCGAGGTCGGGGGCCGTGGCTCGCACCGTCGCCGTGCGCGTGGCAAGGTTCACGGCCGCGGCCTGGACGTCGTCGATCCCCCCGAGCGCCTTCTCGATCTTGTTCACGCACGAGGCGCACGTCATGCCTTCGATGTCGAGCACGATCTCGCGTTCATCCGTTTGGGTCGCCACTACTCCTCACTTCCCTGCCAACCGCGCAACGGCAGCCATGAGCTCTTCGACCTTCTCGTCACCGTTACCCTGTTCGATGCTCTCCTTGACGCAGTGCCGCACGTGATCGTCCAGCAGACCGAATCCCACTGCCTTCAGGGCCGCAACGACGGAGTTCACCTGTGTGAGGATGTCGATGCAGTACTTGTCCTCGTCGACCATGCGCTGGAGCCCGCGGACCTGTCCCTCGATGCGACGCAGACGGTCCTGAAGAGCCTTCTTGTTCATCGCGTAGCCGTACATGCTCGACACTCCTCCTCTGCAGAGACAACCAAGCGCCCAGGGGCTACATGTGTCGTTCGCCCGGGTCGAGCGCGAGGAAGTGAGCCGGATCGCCTCGGAATCGCTCCATGCAGCTCGCCGAACAGAAGTAGTACACGGTGCCTTCGTGCTCCCAGGCTGCCGCAGCCGTCTCGGGCTCCACCGTCATGCCGCACACCGGATCGGTCATCGTCGCCCCTTTGTCCTGTGTCTCTCGTGGAGCAATATACCCCTAGGGGGTATGGGTGTCAAGCGGAACCGTACTACTATCGAGCGTAGTACGCTTGCCGGGTTAGGAAGATCCGTCTGGAGGCCTGAACATGCAACCCTTCATGGCCATCTCCGCCGGGGTCGTCACGGCAATCGTGGTTTTCGTCGTGCTCGACATCTTCACCGTGGTGTTCGGACTGTCGTTCGTGCGGACGGCCAAGACGCAGAGGGCCACCGCCAACGGTTTGCCGCCCGCCCCGAAGACCAGGGCACCCATGTCACGTCGCGATTTCTTCCGAAAGTCCCTGCTGACGTCGCTCATGGTCTTCGGTGCGCAGTTCGGAGGCGCCACCATCGCGTTCCTCTGGCCGAACCTGAAGGGCGGGTTCGGCTCTCTCATCAACGCGGGCGCGATCAGCGACATCCGGAGCCAGATCACGAGCACGAACCAGCCGTACTACAACGGCGCCGGGCGCTTCTACGTCTGGGACTACGGCTCGGGCTACAAGGGCATCGACGCCGCGGCCAGCGTCGACTACTCGGCGTCTGGCTACATCGCGGATGGGCTGATGGCCCTCTACCAGCGGTGCGCGCATCTCGGGTGCCGAGTGCCCTTCTGCCAATCCTCCCTATGGTTCGAGTGTCCGTGCCATGGTTCCAAGTACAACGTCGCCGGGGAGTACGAGCTCGGACCCGCCCCCAGCGGCCTCCAGCGCTTCCCCGTCACGATCAAAAACGGGAGTCTCTTCGTCGACACGTCGACGCTGAACCCAGGACCGCCCCGGGGCACCGACACCATCCACGAGCCGCCGCAGGGCTCATTCTGCGTGGCTCCCGGCTAGATGCCGATCCCGAGGCGTTCGGTACCCGCTCTATACTGCCGCCGCCTTCGTGGGGGGATCGGTTGAGAGCGTTCGGTGAGCTCGAAGAACGGATCATGGAGATCCTTTGGTCCTACGACGGGCCTGTCACGGTGCGCCAAGCTCACGCGGAGCTCAACGAAGAGGCCCCGCTCGCCTACACCACCGTCATGACCGTGCTGGACCGCCTGTGGCGCAAGAAGATGGTTCGCAGGAAGATGGTCGGCAAGGCATATGAGTACGCGCCCGTCCAGTCGCAGGCGGAATACACGGCGAGCCTGATGCACGATCTGTTGTCCCGAACACGCGACCGGAGCAACGCGCTGGCTCACTTCGTTCGTGGCATGAAGAAGCGCGACGAGGAAGAACTCCGCCGCCTCGCCGCGACTGCGCGCAAGAAACGCGCTCTATGAGCGGTCTCGTCTTCCTCGTCTTTGGAGCGCTCACGTTCTTGTTGGTTCCGACTTTGTTGATGCGAATACACCTCCCAGCACCCCGCTGGCGGCTCGGGCTAGGGTTCATTTCCCTCCTGGGCATGTTCAGCACCGCCGTGGCGCTCTTGGCGGTCGCGCTGGTGCCGGAAGTGCTTACCGTGTCGAACATCTCCCAGCTCTGGCACCTGTGCGCTCGAGCGTTCATGGGGATCGGAAGCAATCCGTTGGGAGGGTGGTCTGCGTTGTCGGCGGGACTGGTGCTCGTCGCGGTCATCGGACGGTTCCTCTGGGTCCTGTTGGTTGGATCGGTCCGCACGTGGTCGGTGCGGGTTCGCGCGTCGGAGGCCCGATGGACGATGCCGAGTGGTGCACGCGTGTACGTCATCGGCGTCG
>JAYUAK010000159.1:0-4858 GCA_043741335.1 Actinomycetota bacterium | reverse complement strand
AGGTCCTGCCCGAATCGCCGCAGCTGACGGATGTTCTGGCCCCGGTCCTGACAGGCTGATCGCCGAGGCGGGCGGCGGGGTCCAAGGAGACGTTGGGGTGGAGCGAGTCGTCATCGCACTCGGCGGCAACGCGCTGCTTCGCCGCGGCTCCGAGGACACGTTTGAGGAGATGTATCGGGCTTCGCGCCTGGCGGCCGAGCGGATCGCCGACATCGCGGCCGCCGGTTGGGAGGTGGTCGTCACCCACGGGAACGGTCCGCAGGTAGGCAGGATCCTCCTCCAGCAAGAAGCCGCGAAGGACGTGGTCCATCCGATGCCGCTCGACGTCTGCGGCGCCCAAAGCCAGGGGCAGATCGGCTACCTGCTCCAGGTCACCATCGGCGATGTCTTCTTCGAACGGAGCATGGAACGTCCGGTGACGACGATCCTGTCGCTCACGCGCGTGCGCTCGCAGGACCCGGCGTTCCGCAACCCCACGAAGTTCGTCGGTCCCTACTACGAGGAGGCTCAGGCGAAACAGCTGGCGCAGGAGCGGGGCTACGTGATGAAGGCGGATCCCCACGGCGGCTGGCGCCGCGTGGTGCCGTCCCCGAAGCCCTACTCGATCGTCGAGACTCCGGTCATCGAGCGCCTGGTCACCGAGGGCGTCATCGTGATCGCGAGCGGTGGGGGTGGCGTTCCGGTTATCGAGAAAGGCCCGCGATTGATCGGCAAGGAGGGGGTGGTGGACAAGGACCTGGCCGCCGCGATCCTGGCACACGAGGTCGGTGCGTCCGTCCTGCTCATCCTGACCGACGTGAAGAAGGTGCAGCGAGGATTCGGTTCGCTCTATCCTGAGGACATCGACCGGATGACGGCCGGCGAGGCGAAGTCGATGCTGAAGAAAGGAGAGTTCGGGGCAGGGTCCATGGGCCCAAAGGTTCAGGCGGCGGTCAACTTCGTCGACGCCGGCGGTCGGCGTGCGGTGATCGCCGAGCTGGACGACGCCACGTCTGCCCTGGACGGAACGAGCGGGACCGAGATCGTCGCGGGCTGACGTCATGCGGGTCGTCACGTACAACGTCCGTGGGTTCCGCGACGGCCGACAACGGGTCGCCGCCATCGTAAACGATCTCCAGCCCGACATCTTGCTCCTGCAGGAGACCGGCTCACGTCGGGCCCTGCGCCGATTCGCGGGCGACGTGGAGATGCGCATGGCGCGAGATCCATGGTCACCGCTTCGACGACGCGTGAAGAACGCGGTCCTGCTCACCGAACCGTGGCGAGTCCTCTCGGAGGAGCTCATCCGATTTGAAGGGGCGAAGCGCTGGTACCCGCGAGGAGCACTCGTCGTGCACGCTGCAACCGACGATCACGCCCTGTACGCACTATCCGTTCATTTCGGGCTCGACGGAGCGGAACGCGGTCGGCAAGCGGAGGCCCTGGAGGGGCTCGTCGCTGCTCTGGACGGCGACGTGGTCATCGTCGGGGGAGACCTGAATGCGACGCCGGACATGCGGGCTCCGACTCGGATCGCCGCCCTGCTCCGTGACGTATGGGTCGAGGTGGGAACGGGCGATGGCGCGACCTTTCCGGCGTTCGCGCCGGCCGCCCGGATCGACTACGTGTTCGTCGCAGACGGCCCGGAGATCACGGGAGCGGCGGTTGGCGGTGACGGCGCGTCGGAGGCCTCCGATCATCTGCCGGTCTGCGTCGACCTGGTGAACGCGATGGTCTGAAGCCCAGCGCCGCCCGGCTATCGGCCGGGGTTGCGGAAAAGCTGAACCCCCACGAACAAAGCGAACGCGCCGACGGCCAGAACCAAGAAGGTCAGCATCCCCGCGAAGAACCACTCGAGGAACCCCTGGATGGCGAGCACGGAGGCATCCTATCGGGCCTCCGGGCGTCCGTTCTGACTTGAACCTGACCGCGTTCCCAGTCGGCGGCGGCGGCCGGGGATATGCTTCGTCCCATGGAGACACCTAAGGATGACACCGATCAGGCGCCGGAGGACGATGCCGAGGAAGCGGCGAAGAAGGCCGCCGCCGACGTCGAGTCCTACGAGTCCGAGTGGTACGAAGTGCTGAAGCGCCGGGCTGCGGAGCTCGCGGAGGCCGGCGAGGCTGCGGAGACCGGCGAGGCCGCCGAGGACGACGAAGCCTGAGGTCGCCCGCGGCAGGGATCGGTCGCCGCGGTCGACGAGGCAACGGCCGGCCGGTGGGGAAACCTGGTGGGGATCCATGGTGCGGGGATCGTGGCGACGCCGCTCGCCGAGATCGGTGCCCACGCCAGCTTGGTGCCGCCGGAACGTTTCCGGATTCCCGAGGTGCTTTGCACGTGACACGCTGCCCGCGCCGTGCTCGTCGAGGAGGTTCTGGCGTATGAAGGTCGGCATCCTTACCGGTGGCGGAGACGTCCCCGGGCTGAACGCATCCATCAAGGCCGTCGTGATGCGCATGGCATCCGAGGGTCATCAGGTAACGGGGATCCGTCGCGGCTGGGCCGGGCTCCTGGAGACGAACCCTGACGACCCCGCTACCGTTGCCGAGCACGTCATCGCGCTCGACCCTGGCGTCGTCCGCACCATCGACCGGACTGGCGGCACGTTTCTCCATACGTCGCGAACGAATCCGGCGAAAGTGCGGCCGACGGAGGAGCCGGCGTTCCTGGTGCCGGGACGGCAGGATGACGGACCGCGCGACCACACCGCGCACGTGCTGCGGGTGCTGGATCACTTGGGGCTCGACGCGTTGATCCCGATCGGGGGCGACGACACCTTGTCCTTCGCGCTCCGGTTGACCGATGAGGGCGTCCCCGTCGTCGCCATCCCGAAGACCATGGACAACGACGTCCATGGGACCGACTACTGCATCGGCTTCTCCACGGCGATCACGCGGACGGTGATCTTCATCCACCAGCTGCGCACGAGCGCCGGATCGCACGAGCGCCTGGCCATCGTCGAGGTGTTCGGGCGGTACAGCGGCGAGACTTCGCTCGTGTCCGCGTACTTGTCGGGCGTCGACCGGGCCGTCATCTCCGAGGTGCCGTTCGACATCGAGAAGCTCGCTGGGTTTCTGATATCGGATAAGCGTGCGAACCCCAGCCGCTACGCGATGATGACCATCTCCGAGGGCGCGACGATGGTCGGCGGCGAGATGGTGCAGGGCGGCCGCGAGGACGCGTACGGTCACCGCAAGCTCGGCGGCGTCGGACAGCTCACCAGCGAGCGGCTGCACGAGGTCACGGGCGAAGGGGTCATCTACCAGCAGATTGGCTACCTGATGCGGTCGGGGAGCCCGGACTCGCTCGACCTGATGGTGGCGATCAACTACGCGGTCATGGCCGCCGACCTCGTGATCGAGGGCACGACCGGGCGGCTGGTCGCGCTTCGCAACGGGAACTACGTCAACGTGCCGCTCGACGTGACTCGCCAGGGCGTGAAGCGAGTGGACGTCGACTCGCTGTACGACGCAGCGAACTACCAGCCGAAGATCCGTCACGTCGACGGCAAACCGATGTTCCTATACTGACGCGGCTGTGGCTGCCTACCGGGTCGATCTCCGTTCGGACACCGTGACCTCGCCGTCGGCTGCGATGCGCAAGGCGATGGCCGAAGCCGAGGTCGGTGACGACTGGTTCGGCGACGACCCGACGGTCAACCGCCTCCAGGATCGGGCCGCGGAGGTGACCGGCAAGGATGCCGCTCTCTACGTGCCGACCGGCACGATGGCGAACCAGATCGGACTGCGGCTCCACACGACCGGTTCGGGTCATTTGGTTGCGGCCACAGAGGGCGCGCACGTCGCGAGCACCGAGATGATGACGTCGGCAGTGCTCTCCGGCATCACCTATCGGACCGGCGATCCCGGCCCGAGCGGGTGGATGACGGCCGACCTGGCGCGGTCGTTGGTCGAGGTGGAGGACATCTACGACGTCGAAGCCGTCGATCTCCTCGCGGTCGAGAACACCATGGGCCACGCCGGTGGCACCGTGATGCCGGTCGAGGAGCTCCGCACGATCCGCAAGGTCGCCGACGACAACGGCCTGCCGATCCACCTCGACGGAGCTCGTATCTTCAACGCTGCCGTCGCGGCCGGAGTCGACGTCTCCGAATACACACGAGAAGCCGACACCATGATGTTCTGTGTGTCGAAGGGTCTGGGCGCGCCCATCGGATCGCTCGTGTGCGGGACACGGGAGCACATCCGCGAGGCTCGGCGGCTGAAGATCCTGTTCGGGGGAGCGTGGCGGCAGGCCGGGATCATGGCCGCAGCCGGCCTCATCGCGCTCGAAGAGGGGCCGAAGCGCCTGCATGAGGACCACGCGCGGGCGCGTCGCTTGGCGGAGGGAGTGGCAGAGCTGCTTCCCGGCTCGATCGATCCCGGAACGGTTGAAACGAACATGGCCTACATCGACACGGAAGCGGTGGGACTCGCGCCGATCGCGACGATTGAGCGGCTGCGGGAACTGGGCGTGGGAGCGACGTTCGTGTCCGGCAAGGTTCGAATGGTCACGCACGTGGACGTCGATGACGACGGATTGGCCTTCGCCCTGGATGCGTGGCGATCCGTTGTCACCGATGCCGCGCCAAAGACCGTCAAGGAGTTGTGATGGGCCTGTTCACCAAGAACTATCCCGAGGAGATCGCTGTCCGTGTGCCGCCTGGTCAGCGCCTGGTCAAGACGTGGCCGGTGCTGCACTACGGCCCGATCCCGAAGTTCGACGGAACGAACTGGGACCTGGAGGTGAGCGGTCTCGTCGAGAACGCCTTCACGCTGTCGTACGCCGATCTGCAGGCGCTCCCGCGCGTAACCATCGACGCCGACATGCACTGCGTCACCGGCTGGACCACGCTCGACAACACGTGGGAAGGCGTCTC
>JAYUAK010000158.1:0-1986 GCA_043741335.1 Actinomycetota bacterium | reverse complement strand
TCAGGAGCTCAGCAGCGGCCTCCGGCTCGGCGGCGTCGAAGCTCGCGGTCGCCGCGCGGGAGAGGCTCGCCGTTGGCCCGCGCAGCGACTGGTAGGTCTCCCGAAAGATCGCCAGTCCGTCGCGGTAGACGGCGACCGCATCGGGATCGGGCTCGAGGACATCCCCGGTCTCGCACAAATCGTGGGCGACCTCGAAGCCGGGGAGCGCCCCGGCGCCCACGCCGGCGAGGATCGCGTCGCCGAGTGCCGCCCCGCCGCCGCGGACAAGCGTCGTCGTCTTCACCTCCAGCACGTCCGTGAGGATGCGACGCCACACGGCGCTGCGGGCTCCGCCCTCGTTGAGCACGAGCGGCTCGCAGACCTCGAGTCGTCCCTCGCGCAGCACGTCCAACGCCCATCGCAACGCGTATGCGACCCCCTCCAGCATGGCGCGGATGAGGTGGCCGCGTCCATGGTGCAGGGAAAGCCCCACATAGGCGGCGCGGGCCGTGTTGTCCCACAGCGGCACCCGCTCGCCCATGAAGTATGGAAGGGCAAGCAGACCCTCGCTGCCCGGCCTCACGTCGGCCGCCTGAAGGGTGAGCAGGTCGTAGACGTTGACGCCGAGCGACGCTGCGGTTTCGCGCTCGGTGGTTCCGATCACGTTACGCAGGTAGCGCAGGACCTGGCCACCGGTCATCGTCACCGCGACGGCCGAGTACATCCGCCGGACATCCGTCGTGTACGGGATGTTGACGACCTGCCGGCCCGCCGCGGTGCTGAGGAACTCCGGGCGGTCGTGGACGACGCCGATCACCCCGCACGTGCCGAGGTTGAGCTGGAAGTCGCCGGGGGCCACAGCCCCGCCACCGATCCAGGCCGCGTTGCAGTCGACCTGGCCTCCCACCACCACGCACCCAGGTGCCAGCCCGAGCCGCGAGGCGACATCCGGCGCGACCGTGCCGATCACCTCGTCGCAGTCGACGAGATCGGGGAGCTTGCTGGCGGGGATGCCGAGCTCTGAGAGCACCGCCTCCTCGAAGCGGCATTCTCGGATGTCGTAGGCGACGCCGAAGAAGGTCGCGCAGCTGCGGTTGAGCGTCGGGCGGCCGGTGAGCCGCATCGCGATGAACCCGTCGATCGTGAGGCCCTTCGCCGCCGCCCGAAACGCGTCGGGCTGGTGGCGGGCCAGCCACAGCATGCTCACGACGGCGGGGTAGTCCTCGATCCGGTTGCCGGTCAGCTCCTGCAACCGCTCGGCGCCGATCTTCTCAGTCACCTCTGCGACCTCGCGGGAGGCCCGCCGGTCGAGGAGGTTGATCGCGCGTCCGATCGGCTCGCCGTCGGCGGCGACGAGCACGAGGCTCGGCAGCGCACACGACACCGCGACCGCCGCGACGTCACCGCCGGCCTGAGCGACGGCGCCTGCGATCAGGCGCTGCGCGGCATGCCAGTAGCGGGCGGGGTCGTGCTCCGAGTAACCGGGGCGGTCGTGGTACTGGGGATACTCCTCATATCCCTGGTACAGGACTTTCCCCCCGACCGAAAGCGCGCAGATCTTCGCGCCGCCGGTGCCGAAATCCAGTCCGAGCAGGACGGCTCCCATCGCAGCACTCACCAACTCGTGAAGCCGCCATCGACCAGGAGGTCGAATCCGGTCACGTATGCCGACGCATCGCTGGCGAGAAACAGCAAGGGCCCGACGAGGTCGTCCGGGGTTCCGAGCCGGGCCATCGGGGTCTGGTCGGCGAACCCCTCCACCTTCTCTGCCCACTCCGGCCCGCTGATCATCGGGGTCATGATGTAGCCAGGACTGATCGAGTTGACGCGGATGCCGCGGCTCACCCACTCCATGGCGAGCGTCGAGGTGAGGTGCTTCACGCCCGCCTTGGAGGCGTTGTAGTGGGCTTGGAGCAGGCCGCGGTTGACGATCGACGCCGACATCGACGCGATATTGACGATGACGCCGCGCCCCGCCTTGAACATCTCCCGGGCCTCGGACTGACA
>JAYUAK010000157.1:0-1990 GCA_043741335.1 Actinomycetota bacterium | reverse complement strand
GAGGCTTCGAGGGCGAGGTGGAGGGCGAGCTGCCACTCGGGCCGGTGGGGCCGCTTGCTGCGGTGCCACCCCCGCCGCCGGGAGGCGTCACGACCGTCCCGCTCGCGAACCCATTCGCCAAGACGGCGACGCCAGCCACGACCAGAGCCACGATGATCACGATCCGTGCGGTACCCAGATTCACGCGGGCCATCCTACCCCAGGGTCAACCGCAGGAGCCGAGCTACCGTCGGATACCGAGCTAGAGGGGGATGCCCAGTCGGCCCGCCGTTCGTTTGCGGCGCCGGGCGTCCCGGATGCGGCGGAGCCGGCGAACGAGCATCGGATCGTATGTGAGCGCCTCCGGCCGGTCGATGGCGCGGTTCATCAACTGGTGGTAGCGCGCGGGGGAGAACCCGAACCGCTCGCGGATCGCCCGCTCCTTGGGCATACGAAGCTTCCACGCCTCGCGTTCGAAATCGAGGAGCTCGCGGTCACGTTGTTCGAGCGCCGCGCCCTCCTCAGCCTTCCCCTCGGTGGACGACCAGCTCACGGGTGCGAGGCTAACAACCATCGCCGACGGTTCAAGCACCCCAGGGTGACGAGCCGAAGTCTCAAGGGGGTTCTAACGATCGACCATGAGAGGATCCGACGTGGTGGCGAAGGGCGACGAGGTGGCGGCTGAGGCCTCCCGGGAGCTCCGCGACGGCACCGACCGATTCCGCTCGGTGGCGCAGCTCAACATGCTGCACAGCCTCGCCGCGAAGCTGAACTCCCTGGGTGACGCCTCAGAGATCGGCTCGGCCATCACCGGCGAGCTCCGGACGATCATCGACTACCACAGCTGCCGTGTGTACCTGTTGCAGCCGGACGACCTCACGTTGTACCCGGTTTCGTTCCGCGGCGAGATGTTCTCCGACTACGAGAAAGACACGGTCGAGACGCTGATCACCGAGATCGGCCAGGGCATCACGGGATACGTCGCCGAGCATCGGGAATCGCTCCTCACGCCCGACGCCCGGGAGGTGGACTTCGCGATCCAGATCCCGGGGACCGACGACGTCCTCGAGTCGATGTTGGCTGTGCCGATGGCCGTCGGAGACCAGCTGATAGGCGTGATCACCCTGTCGACGTTGGGCTACGGCGAGTTCGACGAAGAGGACCGGCGGTTGCTCGAAGTGCTCGCGTCCCATGCGGCGGTGGCGTTCCAGAACGCGAAGCTGCTTCAGGCTGAGCGCGAGGCGGCAAAGACATCGACCTCTCTGCTGAGGCTCTCGCAGACGCTGACACAGCTCCATTCCGTCGAGGACATCCTGCGGGAGGCGATCGACACCGCTCCGCATCTGGTCGCCGCGTCCGGTCTTGCCGCGTACCTGCGCGATGAGGAGACCGGCGACTTCCATCTGGTGCACCTCGCCGCGCCAGAGGGCGACGGGGCTCCACCCGCCGAAGGGCACCTCGATGTCCCTGCGGACGTGGCGCAAGCATTCCTGCTGTCCGAAACCGAGCCATTCGTCATTCCCCTCGAGCTCGTCGAGCAAGCGCCGTCCGGGCTATGGCTCTTCGGGAGCCTTCGCGAGGTTCTCGTCGCACCCCTGCACTGGGAGCCCGACGGCTTCGGCGTGCTCGTCCTCGGGGCTCCCTCACCCGATACCCACTTCAGCGATCAAGATCTCCGCCTCGCGAGAGGGATCGCCGACATCACGTCTCTGGCCCTCGGGAACGCTCGCCGCCTCTCCGAGCTGGAACGGTTCCACGAACTGGTGGCGAGCCTCGACGCGGTGTTCTGGGAGGCAGATGCGGGATCGCTCCGTCTGTCGTTCGTCGGGGGACGCGCCGAGCAGCTCCTGGGAGCCGACGAGCGGGAATGGATCCTCGAGAACCACCGGTGGGGGGATCACGTGATCCCGGAGGACCGAGAAGGCGCGATCGCCGCGGCTCGAATCGCGGCCGACGCGGGACAGGATCAGAGCCTCGAGTATCGGGTCTCGGCTCCGGACGGACGCGTCGT
>JAYUAK010000156.1:0-1997 GCA_043741335.1 Actinomycetota bacterium | reverse complement strand
CGGCCTGCACCCGTTCATCCCGCAGCCCGCGTGCTTTCACGGCAAGACGCTCGGTCTCGGCGGCCTCGCGGCCGAGCGTCTTCACGATCATCGCGCCGTCGATGCTCTCGTGGGCCACCGAGGAGACCTCGCCGATGTGCTCCTGAGCTCGCCGCGCCGGCCCCTCCATCCGTCGCGCGAAGCTTCGGTTCATGAGCGCCAGGCTCGGGAACAGCAGGATGCCGATCAGCGCCAGAAACGGATCGGTCGCGATCAACGAGATCATCGCGAACACCACTAGGAAGATCACGCCGCAGGCGAACGGCACCGGGTGCAGCACGTCGACCGCCGCCTCGACGTCGGCCTCCATGTGCGCGAGCAGCTCCCCGGTTGGGGTTTCCTTGTGGAACTGGAGCGAGAGGTCGCGATACCGGTCGGCGATCCGAGAGCGCAACGTCGCCATCATGCGGGCGCCGGCGACGCCGCTGTAGTAACGGCGGACCATGATGCCGAGCGCCCGTCCCGATCCCGCGATCATGATCGCCAGGATCGCGAGCCAGATCTTTGATGCCGCGACACCGCCTTGGAACGCGGGCCGGATCACGTCGTCGGTGGCCCTTCCCAGGACGATCGTGAGGGCGATCGACGCCAAGGCGAACAGCAGCGCGCCGGCGAGCGAGATCAGGAACGGCACGGGATGTTCCTTCACGTAGGAAAAGACCAGGCGAGTCCCGCGCAGGAACAAGCCGCGCTCGGCCATCTCCGGAGTCTCGACGTACGTCTGCAGGATGCCCTCCCTCCACCTTCCGAGGCATCCTACGAGCCGCGCTGAGGCCGCTCGGCCTGAGGCTCAGCCAGACGTCGGGCCAGACGCCCGGCCAGTCGCCCAGCCAGAGGCCAAAGTTGAGGGGACGGTCGCGTGCTGGAATGATGCGGCCCATGACCGAGCAGCGACCGTGGTTCGCGACCTGGCGTCCGGGCGTGCCCAAGACGCTCGAGCCCTACCCCCAGGTGTCCGTCTACTCGCTGCTCTCGGAAACGGCGGCCGGGTTCCCCGACAGCGTCGCGCTCGCGTTCTTGGGCAAGCACGTGTCGTACCGCGAGCTGCTCGAGCAGGTCGAGCGGTTCTCGGCGGTGCTCGCAGGCCTCGGCGTGATGAAGGGCGACCGAGTGGGGTTGCTGCTGCCGAACTGCCCGCAGTACGTGATCGCGTGGTACGCGACGGTTCGGCTGGGCGCGATCGCGGTCGGCAACAACCCGCTCTACACCCACCGGGAGCTGACGCACCAGATCAAGGACTTCTCGCCGAACGTGATGGTCGTGCTGGATCAGCTGTATCCCAGCCTCGCCCCGATCCAGGAAGAGGCGGGGTTCACCGAGGTCGTCGTGACCGAGCTCACCGACTACCTGAAGTTTCCGCTGAACCTGTTGGCGCCGATCAAGTTCCGCAAGGAAGCCAAGCACGAAGGCAAGCCGTGGCCGCCCGTGCCCAAAGACGCGAACGTCCGGCGCTGGCGCGATCTGATGGCGAACGCCGGTTCGCCGCCGCCCGTGGCGGAGGTCGACCCCGTGCGCGATCCCGCCGCGTTCATCTACACCGGTGGAACGACCGGCCTGTCGAAGGGCGCGATGCTGTCGCACCACAACTTCGTGTCGAACGTGCTCCAGGTCGCGCCGTGCATCACCGACTTCACGCGCGGACGCGACGGCGTGATGTGCATCCTGCCGTTCTTCCATTCGTTCGGAACCGTGGCCATGAACTTCGGGATCTCCCAAGGCGGGAAGCTCGTCATGGTGCCGCGGTTCGAGCTCCACATGGTGTTGAAGCAGTTGGCGAAGGAACGGCCGTCGTTCTTCCCCGGCGTGCCGCGTCTCTACGTCGCGCTCAATGAGGCGCCCGAGACGCGTAAGTACGACTTGAAGTCGGTGAAGGCGTGCATCTCGGGCGCCGCGCCGTTGCCGAAGGCGGTCGCGGACACGTTCCGTGAGATCACCGGCGGCGCGAAGCTGGTCGAGGG
>JAYUAK010000155.1:0-2001 GCA_043741335.1 Actinomycetota bacterium | reverse complement strand
ACCTCGATGCGATCGACGTTGCTCGGGACCGACTCGATGACGAACTCGCCGGCCGCATCGGGAGCCACCATGGCCTGAGCGGGCGCGTCCGCGCTCGGGCCGGCGGGCGGGCCGCCGACGGTCGGCGCGCCGTAAACGCCCGAACCCACATCCCCCGCGTCGAACTCGACGCAGTACTGGTGCTTGTCGAGGGACGCCGCGAGGGCCCAGGTCACCCCAGGTCCATGCCCGTCTCGATCCCGTGGAGCGATGACAGTGACGCCGTCGGCGACGGCGTAGGGTGCCTGAGCGGTGTCGTGCTCCGACTGGTCTTCGTAGTAGCGCAGGACGAGCGCGGCTCGCTGACGTGGTGGGAGCTCGAGCAGCGTTCGCCAGAGATCCTCGCGGGCGCCGACATCGGGCATCGAGGCCGTCTTCTTCGCGGCCGTCCTTCCCGCGCCGGCCAGCCAGCGTCGCCCGAGCCGCTTGCGGCGGAGTCCCGACGTGTGCAGGTTCACTATCGCCCGGCGGAGGTAGGCGTCGAATGCATCGGGCACCCGGAGATGGCGGAACCGGCCCACGCACTTCACGAACGCCTCTTGCACCAGGTCTTCGGCCTGCTGGCGGTTGCCGGTCAGGAGGAATGCCAGGCGCATGCCGGCCGGGACGTGGCGCGCGTACAGCTCGGCCAGCCGTCCATCGACCGGCTCTGCTCCTGCGTACTCCTTGTTCAGCTGGGCCGCCTCTCGCATCGCACCCGTCAAGACGCACGGGACGATCGGAAGGTATCGCTTGGTACGATGAGCGGCCGAACCCCACCTCTCCTACGTAAGGAAACGGCCTTGGACACCAAGCTGGAAGCGGAGCGCCGCGACGACCACGGCAAGGGCGTGGCGCGGAAGCTTCGCGCGGCGGGCCGTGTCCCCGCGGTGTTCTACGGACACGATCAGGAGACGATCCCCCTGTCCATCAACGCCCGCGAGATGTTCCACGTCCTGCACACGTCCGGAGGATCGAACGTGCTGCTCGACCTCGTGGTCGACGGCAAGTCGCACTTGGCTATGCCGCGCGAGGTCCAACGCGATCACATCCACAACAAGCTGATCCACGTGGACTTCCTGGCCGTCTCGCGCACCGAGAAGATCAGCGTCGATGTCGCCGTTGTCGAAATCGGAGATTCGGTCGGCGTGAAGGAGGGCGGCGTGGTCGAGCACCACCTGCGCGATCTTCACGTGGAATGTCTGCCGCAGGATGTGCCTGAGCTGATCGAGGTCGACATCACCGACCTGAACATCGGCGACATGGTCCACGTCCGCGACGTCGTGGTGCCGCAGGGTGTCACGATCCTCACGAACCCCGACGACGCGGTCCTGTCGGTCATCACCCCCGCGGCGCTGCGGATCGAGGCCGAGCTCCTCCTCCCCGGCGAAGAGGCGCCCGAGGCCGCCGAGGCTCCGGCCGTCGAGGGCGAGGCCGTGCCGGGCGACGAAGAGGGTGCTGCCGCTCCCGCTGCCGAGGAGGGCGGCGAGAGCTAGTCCATGTCCTGGCTGGTCGCCGGTCTGGGCAACCCCGGCGACCGCTACGCCAGAACCCGTCACAACGTCGGTGCGGTCGTGGCCGACCAGCTGGCGGAGGCGGCGGACACTCGTTTTCGCAAGGCGCGGTTCGTCCCTGTCGAGCTCGCCGAGATCACGATCCACGGTCAGCGGGTCTGGCTCGCGAAGTCGCTCCGCTTCATGAACGAGTCGGGACCTTCGTATGCCTCGACCGCGAAGAAGCACGACATCGCGCCCGATCACGTGATCGCCGTCCACGACGAGATCGACATCCCGTTCGGCGCGCTGAAGATCAAGATCGGCGGCTCGTCGGCGGGGCACAACGGCTTGAAGTCGCTGCAGCAAGCACTCCGTTCGCCGGACTTCCTCCGCGTGCGCGTGGGGGTCGGGCGGCCTCCCGGCCAAAAGGATCCCGCGGACTTCGTGCTCGAGCCGTTCGCCAAACGCGAGGAAGCCGACGTCGCGA
>JAYUAK010000154.1:0-2009 GCA_043741335.1 Actinomycetota bacterium | reverse complement strand
AAGCCGCAGCGGTTCCACGAGTTCGACTGGCGGGTCGTGAGGGACGACGCGTCCACGCACTTCCGCACCGGGTCGTTCGCGGCGGGCGTCGCGCTGATAGACGCGATCGCCAAGCTGGCCGACGCCGCGAGCCATCACCCCGATGTCGACCTCCGGTACCACGCCGTGACGGTGCGCTTGAAGACGCACAGCGAGGGCGGGCTGACCGAGCGTGACGTCGCGCTGGCCCGGCAGATCTCGGACGCGGCGCGCGAACTGGGCGTCCCGGTCGACCTGACCGGCTTGCAATCCGTCCAGGTCGCGATCGACGCCCTCGTCATCCCCGAGGTGCTGCCGTTCTGGCGCGCCGTGCTCGGCTATGACGTGCCGGACGGCGCGGATCTGGTCGACCCCCACCGGCAGGGGCCGCCGTTCTGGTTCCAACAGATGGACGCGCCGCGCCCACAGCGCAACCGGATCCACATCGATGTCTACGTGCCGCACGACCAGGCGGAGGCGCGCGTCGCGGCGGCCCTCGCCGCGGGTGGTCATCTCGTCAGCGACGAGAACGCGCCCGGGTGGTGGACCCTTGCCGACGCCGAAGGCAATGAGGTCGACGTCGCCCCTTGGCCGGACCGCGACTGAGCTCGATCTGTTGGGCACGGCGTGAAGCGAGCTGCGTTCGGTCAGTGGCCGCCGCACATACAGCTGCCGCCGCAGGCACAACCGCCGCCTGAAGGCGCGGAGCTGCGGAACCCGCCGCTCGACGTGGAGGCGGCGAACATCGAGATCCGGCGCATCACGTGGTCGGACTCACACGTGGGACAAGCGGGAGCACCCTCATCCATCGCGCGGAGCCGTTCGAAGAGGTGCCCGCAGTTCCCGCACTCGTACTCGTAGAGCGGCATGCGGTGAGTGTACGGGTCCGGCGCTACTCCACGACCCGGTAGAGGTGCCAGCGATCGGGAACACCTTTCAGCTCGTGTTCGCCGGTACTCTCGAAGACCAACCCTGAGCCTGCGACCAGATCTCGCACGGTCTGGGAGACCAACACCTCGGACGGCCCCGCAAGTGAGGCGACGCGGGCACCGAGGGCGACCGCGATGCCGCCGAGCTTCCCGTCGATCGTCTGCATCTCGCCCGTGTGCACACCAGCGCGGATCTCGATCGACAGCTTGCGAACATCGGCGGAGATCGCCAGCGCGCAACGGACCGCGCGGGCCGGGCCATCGAAGGTCGCGTAGAACCCGTCGCCGGCCGTGTCCATCTCGTTACCCCGGTAGCGCGCGAGATGTCCCCGCACGATCCGGTGGTGCTCCGTCACCAGCTTCGCCCACGCCTGGTCGCCGACCGACGCCGCGACCTTCGTCGAATCGACGATGTCGGTGAACAGCACCGTCGCCAGGAACCGATCGAAGTCGATCTCCTCTTGATGGATCGTGGCCAGGAACCGGCCGACCTCCGCGGGGAGCGCGTCATCCGCGTCCCATGCATGGATGGAACCCGGCAGCTCCACGAGCTCGGCGCCGGGGATGTGCTCCGCCAGGTACCGTCCGTGCTCGATCGGCATCTCGCTGTCTTCCCGCCGGTGCACCACGAGGGTCGGGACGCGGACCGAGGGCAGCAGCTCCCGCACGTCGGTCTCGGAATCGAGACGAAAGAACTGGGCGATGTCACCAGGTCCCCCGAGCGAGCGCATGAAGGCCCCGAAGTCCTCGATGTCGCGCGGATCAGGCTCCGCTTCCTCATAGAGCCCGCTCACCCATTCCCGCGCGAGGTCCTCGGTGCCCCAGGTCCGTTCCAAGTCGGCGATCTCGGCGGCGCTCTCCTCCGGCGAGCGTCCGAAGGGGTAGTCGGGGGCCCACAGCTCGCGAGCCGACGAGCCGTACACGATCAGGCCGGCGGTTCGTTCGGGGAAGGTCGCTGCGAACATGGCCGCGACCGGGAACCCTCCGTTCTCGAGCGCCAGCAACACCGCGCGTGAGGAGCCGATCGCGTCCATGACCGCGCGGACGTCCTCCATCCGGTTC
>JAYUAK010000153.1:0-2009 GCA_043741335.1 Actinomycetota bacterium | reverse complement strand
TCCGGACGACCTCGAGCTCCACCGGCGGCTCTCCGAGGGCGATCGCGGCGCGTTCGACGACCTCTACCGCCGCTACGCCCCGTCGGCCTACGGCCTTGCGTACCGGCTGACCGGTCAGCAGATGCTGGCGCAAGACGTGGTCCACGACGCGTTCATGGCGCTCTGGCGAGCGCCCGAGGCGTTCGACCCCGATCGCGGCGCGTTCCGCACGTTCTTCCTATCGCTCGTGCACCACCGGGCCGTGGACACGGTCCGGCGGGAGGAGCGGCTCCGCAAACGAAGCGAGCGAGCAGCGAACCTCGAGCCCGTGGCAAGCGAAGACGTAGCGGAGGACGTCGTGGACGAGGCCTTCCTCGGCGTCCGGCGCCGGGAGGTCCGAGAGGCGCTCACGACGCTTCCAGCGGCACAGCGACAGGTCCTCGAGATGGCGTATTTCCAGGCGTACACGCAGGCGAAGATCGCAGAGGAGCTCGGGATCCCGATCGGGACCGTGAAGACCAGAACCCTGGCGGCGATGCGGAAGCTCCGTCGGGCGCTCTACCGGGAGGACTAGCTTGACGGAAACGCACGAATCGATCGAAGAGCTGCTGGCCGGCTACGTCCTGCGCAGCCTGTCGGGTGAGGACGCCGTTCGGGTCGATCACTTGCTCTCCGACCACGTTCCGCTCTGCCCCGCGTGCCGCGACTCGCTGACCGTATTCCAGGGCGTGACGGCCGACCTGGCGCTCGATACCACGCCCATGACACCGCCGGACACCCTCTTGCCGAGCCTGCGCAGGGACCTCGGCGATCAGGGTCAGCGCCGACGTCCGGTGTCGGTGTTCGCGGTCGCCGCGAGCATGGTCGCCGTGGTGGGGTTCGCCGGGCTCGCCGTCACGCAGAGCCTTCGCGTGAACACGACGAAGTCGCGATTCAACGACATCGCATCGGCCATGGACTTCGCGACTCGACCGGGTGCCTCCATGATCCACGTGAACAGCACCAGCGCGGGCAAGGATCCCATCACCGAGATCTCCAACCCAGGCGTCGAGCATTTCTTCCTCGTCGGCAACGACGTCCCGATGCCGCCGGACGGCACCGTCTACCGCGTGTGGCTCCTGTCGGGCACGAACGCGACCTGGGCGAAGGACTTCCTTCCGGCACCCGGCTTCACCGTTGTTCCGCTCGAGTTCGACCCGAGCCTGTTCGACAGCATCCTGATCTCGGAGGAACCGGCGGGATCGATCCCGGATACGCCCGAGGGTGCGGTCTGGCAGACGGCGAGCTGACGGGCTCGGGGGAGACTCCCGCCCGGGTGCGCTAGATCTGCAGCGCGCCGCGGACCGCCAGGAACAGCCCCACGCCCACGATCGCCGACGCGGAGAGCACCGGTACCAGCCGTCCCCAGAACGATGACAGCCGCCGCGCCATCGCCGCACGTGCGCGGAGCGCGCCCAAGGCCACGACGATCAATGCGAGCGCCAGGCCGATGCTGAACGCCACGATCAGGCCGAGCCCGTATCCCACGCGGTGGGCGTTGATCGCGCCGAGCATCACGATCACCGCGCTCGGCGACGGCAGGATCCCTCCTGCCAGCGCGAGCGCGAGGAGTCCCCGGCGAGACGTGAGCGGTACGCCGGCGGGCAACGCGTGCGAGTGGCCGTGGTCGGAGTCGTCTGCGAGGTCGTGATCATGCGGGTGGTCGTGACCGGCCGAGTGTGAACGGTCATGCGCCTGGACGTGACGCGCGTCCGACCAGGCCGAGAGCCGCCCGATCAACAGGTACGCGCCCAGACCGATCGCCACCACGCCGGAGAGGAGCCCCAGCCACGGGTAGAGCGCCTCGGGCCGGAAGGCCTGTTCCAGCGAGATCACCAACAAGCCAAGAACCAGCACCGAGGCCGTGTGCATCACGGCGACGGCAGAGCCAACCGCGACCGCCTGACGGACCTTCGTCTCGGACCCGACCATGTACGCCGCCATCAAGGTCTTGCCGTGGCCGGGAAGCAGCGCGTGCCAGGCCCCGAACG
>JAYUAK010000152.1:0-2010 GCA_043741335.1 Actinomycetota bacterium | reverse complement strand
TGCTTTCGACTCTTCGGCCGGAACGCGAGATCCCTGCCTACGACCGCGTTCTCGGCGCTGTCGAGCCTGCAGATCACCCACGGGAATACCCGAAGAGCTCTTTCTCGCGCCCTTCATCGTTCGCTTCTCGTGCCCGATCGGGCGGCCCACGATCCCGATCGAGAGTTACTGGGTGGATTCAATTGGTCGTCGCAACACCTTGACGTTGGAGGTGGTCTGTGCGGCCGGTGTTCAAGTATCAGAAGGTCGAGGCGATCAGGCGGATGCGGGGGAAGATCTGGTCGCCGGGGCGTCCATCGAGCGCCCGGCGTGAGGATCGAGCCCGGTTCTGGGAGGCGATCCGGCGTGGTGAGTCGAGCAGCGACGCGGCTGCCGCGGCCGGTGTGTCGGAGGCGGTGGGTACGCGGTGGTTCCGGGATGCTGGCGGGATGCCACCTCGTATGTTGGCCCCGGTGTCGGGTCGTTACCTGTCGTTTGAGGAGCGTGAGGAGATCGCGCTGTTCCGCGCCCAGAAGGTGGGGGTCAATGAGATCGCGCGGCGCATCGGTCGTCACCCGTCGACGATCTCACGTGAGCTTCGTCGTAACGCGTCGACGCGCAGTAACGAGATTGAGTACCGGGCGTTGACGGCTCAGTGGCATGCAGAGCGGCGCGCGAGCCGCCCGAAGGTCGCGAAGCTCGCCGCCAACGACCGGTTGCGCGAGTACGTGCAGGAGCGTCTTGCCGGGCTGATCACCCTGCCGGACGGCCAGGTAGTGGAGGGCCCTACGACGCGGTGGATTGGTCGTCGTCACGGCCCGCGCCAGGACCGGCGGTGGGCACGTTCGTGGAGCCCGCAGCAGATCGCGAATCGCCTCAGGGTCGATTTCCCGGATGATGAGTCGATGCGTATCTCCCACGAGGCGATCTACCAGTCGCTTTTCATTCAAAGCCGTGGTGCGCTCAACCGCGAACTGGTCGCCTGTTTGCGCACGGGGCGGGCGCTACGGGTGCCGCGTGAGCGCGCCGGCCAGCGTGCCACTGGCCACGTCACGAGCGAGGTCATGATCAGCCAGCGGCCCGCCGAGGTCGAAGACCGTGCCGTGCCGGGGCACTGGGAAGGTGATCTGATCATCGGGGCGGGCCGGTCGGCGATCGGCACATTGGTGGAACGCACGACCAGGTTCACGCTGTTGCTGCACCTACCGAGGCTGGAGGGGTGGGGTATCGAGCCGCGAGTCAAGAACGGGCCTGCCCTGGCCGGTATGGGTGCCGAGGCGACGCGCGACGCGATCGCCGCCCAGATGGCGACGATGCCCGAGCAGTTACGCCGCTCGCTCACGTGGGACCGCGGGAAGGAACTTGCCCAGCACGCCCAACTTCGCATCGACACAGGCCTTGACGTGTACTTCGCCGACCCGCACAGCCCGTGGCAGCGCGCCACGAACGAGAACACCAACGGCCTTTTGCGCCAGTACTTCCCGAAAGGCACGGACCTGTCGCGATGGAGCGCCGAGGACATCGCCGCCGTCGCAGCCACCCTCAACGAACGACCCCGCAAAACGCTCGGCTGGAAGACGCCCGCCGAAGCGCTCAACGACTACCTCCTGCACATCCAGGAAACCGCCGAGTAACGCAACCGCTCAACCGCCGGCGATGACCGCTGCGACACCGGCAAAAACACGGCTGTGGAGATGACACGTCGCATTCGCGACGCTTGGACGGCCCCTACGGGCCCGCCCACATCACCACAGCCACGACGACAACCTCATTCTTCTCATTTCAACGGCAGCCCCCGGCCGTCTACGCTGCGCCAAACAAACAGTGTTGCGACGACCGATTGAACTCGGTCAGTACCTGGCGATCCGCTACACCGAGCGGCTCGCCCTGACGGGCGCCGTCGCGTCTGTCGGCTCCAAGGGCGATTCGTATGTAACGCCCTCGCCGAATCCACGATCGGCCTGTACAAGACCGAACTCGTTCACCCCAGGGGCCCGTGGCACGGCATCGAGGACCTCGAGATCGCGACGC
>JAYUAK010000151.1:0-2010 GCA_043741335.1 Actinomycetota bacterium | reverse complement strand
GGAGGTCGAGGACGGTCAGGATCTTCCGCCAGCCCGAGATCGCCGTCTGCGTGTCGGCGTAGACCTCGGGCAGATCCATGAACACGTGCAGGAACAGGTCCGACAGGAAGATGAACGCGGTGACGCGTCCGAACGAGAGTCCCCAACCGGGCCCGGAGTAGGCGCCGATACCGACGATCGCCGAGACGGCGACCGCATAGAAGAGCGTCCCGAGTGGGAAGAGTGTCGCCGAGCGCCAGTGCGCCACGATCTGGGCCCGGTAGCGCTCGTCGATCGCCCGTTTGATCCGCCGGTCGGTGCGATCTTCCAACCCATACGCACGCACGACCGCGGCGCCCATGACACTTTCGGAGACCTCGGACAGCAGCTGTCCCACGCGAGTTCGCACCAGGTCGAAGGCTTGCGTCAGCCGGCCCTGCATCGACGAGACGACGGCCAGGAGCGGCACGATCAGGATCAGGACGACCACAGTCAGCTGCCACGAGTAGAGCAGCATGAGTGCCAGCCCGCCGACCACCTGGGCGAACGAGATGATCCACGCGATCCCTCCCCACTCCGTGAAGTGCGAGAGCGTGTCGACGTCGGCGGTGACGCGCGCCACGAACACGCCGCGTTTTTCCTCCGTCTGTTCCGCGATGGAGAGGCGGTGGATGTGCTCGAACGTCCGGACGCGGAGCGACATCAGGGCCTGCTCCGACGCGCGGACCAGACGGCGGGCCGCTACTCGGCCGGCCACGTACGTCAGGACCACCAGTGCGAGTGCCGCTCCGCAGATGCCAAAGACATAGCGCGGCCTGAAGCCGCCAGTGAACCCGTGATCGAAGATCTGCTGCACCAGGACGGGTGTGATGAGCGACGCGATCGTCACTCCGAGCGACACGACGATCGTGAATCCCAGCCCGGTCCGAAGCTCGGGTGATTCGTGGAGTCCGCGTCGCAGCACGGCGCGTGCGCTCCGCAAGTTCGGCGGGACCTCGAGATCCTGTTCCGGCTCCAGGACCCGCTCCTCGGTCGCGACGGCGCTCATCGTTCGCTCCGCTCGTAGGCCCGGATCATCGCGGCGTAGCCGGGCATGCTCGCGAGCAGCTCGTCATGGCTTCCGCTCGCGCGGAGGCGTCCGTCCTCCAGGAACACGACTCGGTCGGCCAGACGGATCGTCGACAGGCGGTAGGCGACGACGACGAGCGTGGTGCGCAGCTCCCGGCGGAGTCCCGCCAGGATCCGGGCTTCGACCGTCGGGTCGACCGCCGATGTCGCGTCGTCCAGGATCAGGAGCCGGGGGCGGCGAACCAGCGCGCGTGCAAGGGCCACGCGCTGCCGCTGACCGCCCGAGAGCGAGTGGCCTCGTTCGCCGACCACCGTGTCGTATCCATGCGGCAGATCGCGGATGAATCGATCCGCCTGAGCCACCTGGGCGGCTCGCTCGACCTCGCCCCGGCCGGCGCCGGTATCGAGTCCGATGTTGTCTTCCACGCTCGCAGCGAACAAGAAGCTCTCCTGAAACACGATCGCGGTCGCGTCGCGCAGCGATCCCGCCTCGGCGTGGCGCAGGTTCACGCCTCCGACCAGCACCTCTCCCGCATCCGGGTCGTCCAACCGCACGAGCAGCTGTGCGAGCGTGCTCTTGCCGACGCCGGTCGGACCGACGATCGCCACCGATTCCTCGGGCTCGATCCTGAATGAGACCTCGTCCAGGACCCTCACGCCGGCGTAGCCGTACGTGACGACGTCGAACCGGGCGTCGAGTGGACCCGCGGGGATCGCCACCGGCGATGCGGCTGGCCGCACGGTGATCGGTTCGGCGAAGACCTGTTCCAACCTCGCGTAGCTCACCACGGCTCGCGGCAGCTCCGACAGAATCCACCCGATGAATCGCATCGGCCACGCCAGCAAGTTGAACAGCGCGATGAACTGGATGAGGTTGCCAACCGTGACCGCTCCGGCCGACACGCGCCACGATCCGATGGCGAGGAGCGCGACGGTTCCGAGTGCGGGCAGCGCCTCGAGCGC
>JAYUAK010000150.1:0-4914 GCA_043741335.1 Actinomycetota bacterium | reverse complement strand
ACGAGGAGAGTGCAGGGTTGAGCGAATCGATGCTGGGTGGCCGGTACCGGGTCGAGGCCCGGATCGGTTCCGGCGGCATGGGTGAGGTCTACCGAGGCGTGGACACGGTCTTGGATCGCACCATCGCGATCAAGATCCTGCTCCCCCAGTTCGCACGCGACGCAAGCTTCGTCGAACGGTTCCGCCGCGAGGCGCAAGCTGCCGCCCGCCTGAACCACCCGAACCTCGTCGGCATCTACGACTCGGGCGCGGACGGCGAGACGCAGTTCATCGTCATGGAGTTCATCGAAGGGAGAACGCTCGCCGACTTCATGAGCTCGGGCGGCCGCTTCACTACGACGCACGCGGTGGAGGTCGCGGAGAAGATCTGTGACGCCCTCGCGTACGCGCACATCGCGGGCGTGATCCACCGCGACATCAAGCCTGCGAACGTCATGGTCACGCGCAAGGGCGAGGTCAAGGTCATGGACTTCGGCATCGCGCGGATCGTGGCGGGCCCCCAGACGGCGCCGCAGACGTCCGCGGTGCTGGGCACGGCCGCATACATCTCGCCGGAGCAGGCGCAAGGCCAAGGCGTGGATGGACGCAGCGACATCTACTCACTGGGCGCGGTTCTCTACGAGATGGTGACCGGGCGTCCGCCGTTCACCGGCGAATCGCCGGTGGCCGTCGCGTACAAGCAGGTCAACGAGTCCCCGATGCCGCCCTCGATCGCGAACGCCGAGGTCTCACCCCGTTTGGATGCCGTCTTGATGCGCGCGCTCGCGAAGAACCCCGCGAACCGCTATCAGACGGCGGAGGACTTCCGTGAGGACCTCGAACGCGCGCGCCGGGGCCAGGACGTGCAGGCGACCCCGCTGATGCCGCCGGGCGCGGATGCGACGCAGGTCATCAGCCGTCCCCAACAGACGTCCGTCCTGCCCCCGCAAGAAGCGCCAGCTGGCAGCGGCCGGAAGGTGTGGCTCGGAGTCTTGATCGGCTTCCTCGCGGTGGCCGTCCTCGCGGGCGGGGGCTACCTCTTGGCGAAGACGCTCCTGAGCAACACCAAGGACACTCCAGGGCCGGTACCGGTCCCGAGCGTGTTCGGGTTCACGCAGGAGCATGCGACGAGCGTGCTCGAGGACCTCCATCTGAAGGTCCTCCCGAAGTTCCAGGTGAGCGATACCGCCAAGCCCGGCCGGGTCATCGACCAGAATCCAGTTGCCGGGACGACCGTGAACCCCGGCAGCACGGTCACGATCGTCGTCGCGAAGGCGCCGCCCTCCTCGACCGTGCCCACGTTCACGGACTTGCCGCTCGCCGATGCCCAGACCCTCGCGCTGCAGAACCATCTCACCCTCGTGGCCACCAACGGCGTCAGCACCACCGTCGCGATCGGAAGCATCATCAGCCAGAACCCACCTCCCGGAACGCAGGTGCCGGCGGGGACCGCGGTCCAGGTAGTCGTCTCGGCTCCGCCCGCCACGGTGGGCGTCAACGACGTGACCTGTCTGTCCTTCGGCGCCGCGAAGGCGACCCTGCAGTCGCAGGGACTGAACGCAGTGCTCGGTGGAACCGCTCCGTTGCTGTCTCAATGTCCGAACCCGAGCCGGATCGCGATGCAGGATCCGCCGGCGGGAACAATCGTGGACGTGGGAAGCACGGTGACGCTCTTCACGGGAGAGGCCACGTCGCCGTCGCCGTCGGAGAGCCCGACCCCGTGACGCTCTGGTTCGCCACCGAGACGTTCACGGCCGACGAACGAGAGATCCTCGAGCGCCACTTCACGAACCTCGATGGTCCGGTCTTCGCGTTGACGAACCTGCCCGAGGTCGTCAAGGGAGCGTTGTTCGCGCGGTACTCACGCACGCCGAAATCGCTGCGGCGGCTGTTCCTGGACGAGTTCGCGGATGACGTCGGGGCGACCGGCGAGCTCATTCGAGCTGGAGAGGCACGAGCGGAGAAGCTCTACGAGCGTGTGTTCGTGGAGTACGGCGACGACTCGGTCGCGCAGCTCGGCGGCGTGCATCTTGCTTGCGAACAGGCCTCGCAGCTGCTCTGCAAGGCGCTCGAATGGGGACGCCTGGCCGCGTATCTGGAGCAGTCGACCCGCTACATGCGATATGACGACCGGCCCGACGACGCATGGCGCGCGACCGTTCCGCCCGAGGTCGTCGGCACGCGGTTGGAGGCCCGGTACCGCGCATTCCTCGACACCGTGTTCGGCGCGTACGGGCGCATGTACGAACCGATGCAGACGTTCTACCGGGAACAGTTCCCGAAGGATCCCGCCGACTCGGACTTCGTCTACCGGTCCACGATCACCGCGAAGACGTGCGACACGCTCCGGCTGCTGCTTCCCGCCTCGACGCGCTCCAATCTGGGGATCCACGCAACTGGTCAGTCGTACGAACAGCTGCTCATGCGGTTGGCGGCGCACCCGCTCGCCGAGATGCGCGAGTACGGCGACCTGATGCTCATCGAGCTGCGCAAGGTGATCCCGGCGTTCCTGAAGCGCGTCGACGTCGCGGGTCGAGGGCTCGCATGGACGAGGTACTGGCGCGAAACGCGCGATGGAACGCGGGACGTCACGGCGAAGACGCTCGCGGGCGTCGACGCCGAAGCGCGTTCCGAGGTCACGCTCTCCGACTGGGATCCAGATGGCGAGGTGAAGGTCGTCGCCGCGGCGCTTTACGCGGAGAGCGACGTCCCCGATGATCAGCTGCTCGCGATCGCTCGCGGACTTTCGCCGGAACAGCGCGCCGAGATCCTGGCTGCGACCGTCGGCGACCGGGTGAATCGGCGGCACAAGCCGGGTCGCGCATGGGAACGGACGGACTACCGGTTCGACGTGTGCTGCGACTTCGGTGCGTTCCGCGATCTCCAGCGACACCGTCCCCTGACCATCGAATGGCAACGCCTCACCACGGTTCTCGGATACGACACCCCCCCGGTCCTCGACGACGCCGATCTGCGGGTCGACTGGGACATAGTCATGGATGCGAGCGCGTCCATGGAGCGGGAGCTCAACGAAGCAGGACTCGAGGAGACCGCGCAGTACGCCGTGGCGATGGCCTACCGCATCCGGTTCGTGATGCAGATGAACGCACGTGAGGCGATGCACCTGACGGAACTGCGCTCACAGCCGCAGGGTCACCCGACGTACCGCCGGGTCGCCCAAGAGATGCATCGGCTGATCGCGGGTGTGCACCCAGCGATCGGAGGCGCCTTCTCGTACATGAGCCAAGAAGACGTCGAGCTCGAACGACTGGAAGCGGAACGTCGAACCGAATCCAAGCGCAACGCCCTCAGCCAGGGCTGAGTTACCAGCCCTGTAAGCACTCCGCCGTGGTGTCGACGTTCGTATACGTCGGGTCTTGACCGCGGGAGGTCAATGGGCTCCCCGGGACCTGAGCGATGCAGAAGTAGGTGCCGGTCTTAGACTTTTCGATCAGCAGAACCGAGTTGGCCAAGGCGACCTCGATATCGATCTGAGTCCCAGTAGGAACGGTGCCACCGGCAACCCAGTTCAAGCCGTTCTCGACCGATTGGGCGGCCGGCACATCGAATCCCGTGAACGTCTGCGACGTCGCGTAGTACGTGGAAGCGGCGAGGTAGCCGTTGCGAAGATCAGCTTGCGCGGCGCGATCTTGAGCGCGGGTCCGGGCACCGAGGAAGGTGGGGAGTGCGATGGCGATCAGGATGCCGATGATGAGCACCACCACCATGAGCTCGATGAGCGTGAATCCGGCTTCTTGGTCCCCGCGCCGCTGCGCAGGGGATGAGGGCATGTGTCCGCACCACTCCTTCCGTCGATCGAACGAACATCGCTCGTAACGAGAGTGTCGGCAGCACTCGATCGAAGCTTGAAGATGTGTTGCTGCACAACCTTCCAGGTCAGGTCCTCCGAAGCCTCGTGTACCCTGGTCGACGAGATGGACCGACAGACCACGTTCTTGCTGGCACTCGGCATGCTGATCGCAGCCGCATTCGCGGTCGGTGTGAGCGGTTGGGTGCTCCTCGCGCGCGATCGTGCCTTCGTGCGTCTCGGCCGCTCGGCCTCGGCCGGATCCCAGGACTCCCAGCATCACGAGGGCCTCGAGGGGTCCTGAATGCTCGGGCTCCTCGACCTGCGCGAGCGGGGGGAGCGGCTCGAGCCCTCGAGGTTCGAACCCGATCCCACCGTCATCGAGATCGTCCACGGGATCCTTCAGCGTGTCCGAACCGAAGGAGATCCCGTTCTGTTCGAGTTGACCCATCAGTTCGACGGCGCCGACCTCTCGTCGACCGGTCTGATCGTGTCGCCGGACGAGCTCGATCGAGCCGAGGCGGAAACCCCTTCCGACCTCCGGTCCGCGCTTGACAGCTTGGTGGAACGGCTACGCGATCTCCACGGCCGCCAACTCCCGGCCGAGTGGTGGGACGAACGCGACGGCGTCCGTTTCGGCGAGGTCGTTCGTCCGCTCGCCGCGGTCGGCTGCTATATCCCGGGCGGTCGGGCTATCTACCCGTCGTCGGTGTGCATGACCGTCGTGCCGGCGGTCGTGGCGGGTGTGGAGCAGATCGTGCTCTGCACACCGCCCCAACCCGACGCCTCCCTTCCGCCGGCGATCCTCTACGCGGCGCGCCGAGCGGGCGCGACGACAGTCATCAAGACGGGTGGGGCGCAGGCGATCGGCGCACTCGCGTTCGGGACGGACTCAGTGCCCGCGGTCGACAGGATCGTCGGGCCGGGGAACGCGTACGTCACCGAGGCGAAGCATCAGGTGGCCGGCTTCGTCGGGATCGACGGCCTCGCGGGACCGAGCGAATTGGCGATCGTGGCGGACGCGGGCGTCGATGAGACCCTCGCCGCACTCGACTTGATCTCGCAGGCCGAGCACGATCCCGAGGCACGGACGTTCCTGATCACGACCGAGCCGGACGTCGTCGGTC
>JAYUAK010000149.1:0-2016 GCA_043741335.1 Actinomycetota bacterium | reverse complement strand
ACATCACGTCAACGGTGTCGGACTTCGCGCGGTTGCACGTCGTGTTGTGCATGCCCTTCTCATTCGGGGTCACCGCGAAGTACATGCCATGTGCGTGCATGGACTCGACCTTCCAGCCCCCCTTCGCGTTGCTCGTCGTCATTCCCTCGAGCACCCGGCCGTTGGCCGTCATCTTGAACACCCTGACGGTGCGGCCCTCCCGGCAATTGGCGTTGGCCGAGCTCACAATGCCGTGGAACAGGTGGGTGCCCGTGTTGTACCTGGCCGAGATCTGACTCGCTACCGCAGCGAATGCTGACTGCATCCCTGCCAACGTCATGATGGCTCCCATCGCGACGACGACTGCCGTTCGTCTCATCCTCTACCTCCTGTGCTCGGCTGAACCGACGAGTCGACACTACGGAGCAACCGATTACGGAGGGCTTACGTGATGCTTGCGCGATCCGAAACCTTCCAAAGCGGATGCGGTGGGCGAGCGTTGTGTACGATCGCCGCGTCCCGCGGGATGCACCTGCCGGATACGACCCGGGCGGAGGAGGTTTGACGTGAAGGTGGCGCTGCTGGGCACCGGTGTTCGGAGCCCCGGCGTCCTTCTCGGCCTGGCCAAGCTGGAGCGCGAGCTGAACATCACAGAGGTCGCGCTGCACGACAACGACTTCGAGCGGCTCGACATCATGACGGCGCTCGGCGGCTATCTGTGTCGAGAGGCGGGTGCGAGCTTCACGGTTCGCGCGGAGCGCGATCCGCGCGCCGCGTTCGCCGGTTCGCGCTTCATCTACACCGCGATCCGCGTGGGGCAAGAACGCGCCCGCGCGCTCGATGAGCAGCTCCCACTGAAGTACGGGGTCCTCGGCCAGGAGACAACGGGTCCGGGCGGGTTCGCGATGGCGATGCGAACGATCCCAGTCATGCTCGACTACGCGCGGATGATCGAGGAAGTTGCGCCCGACGCACTGGTCGTGAACTTCACGAACCCGGTGGGGCTGGTGATGCAGGCGCTATGCGACCACACTTCGATCCACGTCGTCGGGGTGTGTGACGGTCCGCCCGCGATGCACCGGAGCGTTGCGAGATTCTTGGATGTCCCGCGCGACAACGTGCACGTGGACTACTTCGGCCTCAACCATTGCGGATGGATCCGAAGGGTGCGTGTGGGGGGCGAAGACCGGCTGCCGGAGATCCTCAACCGCTTCGAGGAGCTGCAGCAGGCGGAGGACGAATGGACCCTGTTCGATCCGGAGCTCGTCCGCAGCCTCGGCGCGTTGCCGATGGAGTATCTCTACTTCTATTACTACCGGGAACGGGCGGTCGAACACATCAAACGATCGGGAAGCACGCGGGGTGAACAGATCGCAACATTGAACGCGTCGCTCTGGCCGGCTTTGCGGCAGTTGGTCCATGCCGGCGATCTGGCCGGTGCCCGCGACGCCTGGCTGACGGCCCTGCGAACACGCAGCGCGACGTATTTCGCTCGAGAACGAGGGAACACGATGGCGGTCGTTGGTCAACCCGCGCCCGAGACGTCTCCGACAGATGAGGGCGGCTACGCTGCAGTCGCTGCGGAGGTCATGGCGTCGGTCGAGCTGCGGCGGAAGACCTCGCTCATCCTCAACGTCCCCAACCAGGGTGCGATCTCCGATCTGCGGGACGGCGACGTCGTGGAGGTGTCCTGCCTGGTCGACGAGCACGGTGCGCATCCGCTCGCTCAAGGAGCGTTGCCGGACGCGATGCGGGGACTCATCGAGTCCGTCAAGACGTACGAGCGACTCACGGTCGAGGCCGCCGTCGAGGGGTCTTACGACAAGGCGCTCCGTGCGCTGATCGTCCACCCGCTCGTGGGCTCGTACCCGCCCGCGAAGGCCGTCCTCGACGAGTATGTTTCGGCCCACGAGGGATTCATGAGGGCGCCGCGCTGACGCCTAGGTGGTGCGTTGCCCCTGTCGGTGGCGGTAGGCGTCAAGCACCTCGAAGCCGAACGCGTACACGGCATACAGACCTGACACGATGACGGACGCC
>JAYUAK010000148.1:0-2021 GCA_043741335.1 Actinomycetota bacterium | reverse complement strand
ACAGGGCCGGAGCCGGGAAGATCCGGGCGGAGGATGAAAAACCGAGTGAAGGAGGCACCCGTGCCTGTTGTGACCAGGCGGGAGCTCCTCGAAGCGGGAGTGCACTTCGGCCACCAGACACGCCGGTGGAACCCGAAGATGTCCCGCTTCTTGTACGGGGAGCGTTCCGGGATCTACATCATCGACCTCGAGAAGTCGCTCGAAGGACTCGAGGAAACCTACGCGTTCGTCCGCGACCTGGGACGCCGTGGCGGGATCGTCCTGTTCGTGGGGACGAAGAAGCAGGCGCAGGAGGTCGTGGCCGACCACGCCACCAGCGTCGGTATGCCCTACGTCAACAACCGTTGGTTGGGCGGCATGCTCACGAACTTCTCCACCATCTCGAAGCGTCTCGGGCGCATGCGCGAGCTTCGCGAGATGGAGCGGACGGGGGCCCTCGACTACCTGCCGAAGAAGGAAGGGATCCGGCTTCGGCGGGAGCGCGAGAAGCTCGAACGGAACCTCTCGGGCATCCAGGACCTCGAGCGCGTGCCCGACGCCGTCTTCATCGTGGACACGAAGAAGGAGCACATCGCCGTCACCGAGGCCCGCAAGCTGAAGATCCCGGTGATCGCCATCGTCGACACGAACTGCGATCCCGACGAAGTCGATTTCGTGATCCCGGGTAACGACGACGCGATCCGCGCGGTGACGCTCGTCGCACGGGTGATCGCTGACGGGCTCCGCGAAGGCCGCGGCATGGCGAAGGATGACCTGGTGGAGCAGATGACGGCTGAAGCGGCGAAGGCCGACGAGCCCGATATCGAGACTCCCGAGGTCGCCGCCGAGATCGCCGCGACCACCGTTTTCGAGCCCGACCCGATGCCGGCCGACGCTCCGGTCGAGGTCGTCGTCGAACCGGAGGTGGTCCCAGAGTCCCCGCCAGAGTCCCCGCCAGAGGTTCCGGCCGAAGACCCGGTTGCCTTGGAGCCGGCGGGCGAGGCTCAGGCATGACCGACGTTACTCCGGCGCAGGTGAAGGCTCTGCGCGAAGCGACCGGCGCAGGCATGATGGCCTGCAAGAACGCGCTGGTGGAGACGGAAGGCGACTTCGAACGCGCCGTCGACCTCCTTCGAGAAAAAGGGCTCGCCCAAGCGAAAGGCCGCGCGGATCGGGCAGCGAACCAGGGTCTGATCGACAGCTATATCCATTTCAACAACACGGTCGGCGTCCTCGTCGAGGTGAACTGCGAAACCGACTTCACGGCGAATACGGAGGAGTTCCGCCAGCTCGTGAAGGATGTCGCGTTGCATATCGCGAGCCCGGCCGCTCCGAGGTTCATCGATCGGGACGAGGTTCCTTCAGACGAGCTCGAGCGCGAGCGTCGCATCTACGAGGTGCAGGCCAAGGAGTCCGGCAAGCCTGAGCATGTGATCGAGAAGATCATCGAAGGCAAGCTCAACGCTTTCTACAAGGACCATGTCCTGGTCGAGCAGGACTTCGTGAAGGACGATTCGAAGACCGTGCAGCAACTCCTGGACGAGCTCGGGGCTCAGGTCAAGGAGAAAGTTGCGGTTCGGCGTTTCGTCCGGTACAAGCTTGGCGAGTGATTCGGCGAGCGGGCCACAGAGCGGGCCGCAGATCAGGGAGGAGGTCGAGCGCATGACGGAGGGCGGCGCATCGACACGACCCGTCTACGGACGAGTCCTGCTGAAGCTCTCTGGCGATGCCTTCGCTCCACCCGACACCGGCTACGGCATCGATACGGCCGCCACCGCCCTCCTCGCTCGGCAGCTGGCCGACGTGGTGGATCTCGGGATCCAGACGGCTGTGGTCGTCGGCGGGGGAAATATCTGGCGCGGCCGACAGGCGCCGGGGATCGATCGCAATCGAGCCGACTACATGGGCATGCTCGCGACCATCATGAACGCGCTCGCTCTGCAGGACGCGCTCGAGAAGATCCACGTGACCACCCGGGTGCAGACCGCGATCCAGATGACCCAGGTCGCCGAGCCGTACATCCCGCTACGCGCACGCCGACA
>JAYUAK010000147.1:0-2021 GCA_043741335.1 Actinomycetota bacterium | reverse complement strand
GCCGACCGTCGCTCGATTCAACGTCACTCCCGTCAAGTCGACTTCGCTCCAGCACCCCGATGAGATCGAGCTGGGGCCGAACGGTGTCGACATCGATCGACGGTTCCTGTTCGTCGGGAGCGATGGAGGACGGATCTCCGGCGGCGCGAAGGCGGCGCTGCTCGGGGTCCGGTCCATGTTCGATGCCGATCGCGACCGGCTGACGCTGGAACTGCCCGATGGAACCCGCGAGGAAGGTGACGCGATTCCGGGTGGCGATGGGATGCGGGTCGCGTTGTTCGATCGAGAGGTGGACGCGCGTTCGGTGCCGGGACCATTCGATGCAGCCGTCTCGCGGTTGCTGGATCGCGACGTGATGCTCGTCCGCGTCGAACGACCGGAACGCGGCGGCGGCGTGCGGCCTGTCTCCATCGTCTCGACGGCGTCGGTCGAAGAGCTCGGCCGGCGTGCGGAGCGCGAAACGCCCGATCCCCGCCGCTTCCGGATGCTGGTGGAGCTCGACGGCTGCGCTCCGCACGAGGAGGACGCATGGACCGGCCTCCGTCTGCGGATGGGCCACGCGACCGTTCGCATCGGCGATGGCGTGCCCCGCTGCGTGCTCACGACGATGCACCCCGATACCGGCGAGCAAGACTTCCCGACGCTCGACGTCCTTGCAACCTATCGACGACGGGAAGGTGAGCTGCTGTTCGGCGTGTACGCGGATGTCGAGGAACCAGGACGCGTGCGCGTCGGCGATGCGATCGAGATCCTCGGTGCCTAAAGCCCAGCAGGAGGCCGGCAGCGGCGAGTCGATCACCCCGGTAGGCTGCTCGACGGAGGCGTCAGGGTTCCTGGTGGGCCCCACGGTCTTCAACACCGTTGTGGGGGCGCAAGCTCCCAGGCGGGTTCGATTCCCGTCCGCCTCCGCTGAGCTGGTGAAGGACCTTAAGTCGAAAGGCGTGTTGAGCGACTCCACTCTGAGCGGGATCTCGATCTCCACCTTGAGCCCGACGATCGTGGCCGGTGCCTCGGCGACGTTCACGGCCCAAGGGATCGACGCCTACGGCAACCTGCTCGGAGACGTGACCGGGGCCACCACGTTCTCCATCGCACCCGATGGCAGCTGCACGCTGAACGTCTGCACGGCGACCATCGCCGGTTCACACACCGTGACCGGCACGGACGGCGCGGCCACGACCACGGCCTCGCTCAGCGTGGTCGCGGGTGCGCTCGATCACATCGTGCTCTCACCCGACGGAGCCACCATCACCGCCGGAGGCTCCCAGACGTATACGGCCGAGGCCTTCGACTCATACGGCACTCCCGAGGAGACATCACCTCGCAGGCCATCTTCAAGATCACCCCCGAGGGCTCGTGCGTCGCCAACGTCTGTACACCAACCGCCGTGGGGGATCACATCGTGCGGGCGAGCCGCGGCACGGTCACCACAACGGTCACCCTGCATGTGACTCCATGAACCGCTGAAGGCCGGTAGGCTGTTCCACGATGAACGAGCAGCTGCAAGAGATCGCGGACCGGATCGATACCTCGGTCGAGGAACTCATGGCGTTCCTGGACTCCCCGACCGGACGGCGACTCCGCAAGCGGCTGGCGACCGGCCTCATCATCTCGGTGCCGTTCGTGATGCGCCTGCCGTGGCTCCGACGGTCGCCGATCGGCAAGCTCATCGAGTTGGGCGGCGGCGCGGCGATCGTCGTGAAGGTCGCGGAGCTGATCCGGGACTGGGAACGCAGCCAGGACGGTCTGCAGCCCACCGTGATCGACGTTCCGCCGGCGCAGCCCTCCGCCTCGATCTAGCCCACCGTCTCGAGGACCGGGCGCACGCGACGTCCGGCCGCCTGCAGCACCTCCCGCACCGCGCTCAGACCCGTCTCGACGCCGCCGTTCAGATAGCCCTGGCTGTAGGTCGACGTGTGCTCGCCGGCGAAATGCACGTTGCCCGATGGCCGACCCATGTAGCCAAAGAACGCCGTCCACTGTCCGGGAAGGAACGCAGCGTACGATCCCTTCACCCACGG
>JAYUAK010000146.1:0-2023 GCA_043741335.1 Actinomycetota bacterium | reverse complement strand
CGACCCGTTCGTGATCACCGAGCCCCGGACCCTCATGGCAGACGAGCACTCCGGGGCGCGTACCCTCACGATCTCGATCGACCGCCAAGTACCCGATGTGCTCCGCGCCTTCGATGTCATACGCAATGGTCTCGGTGTGCACAGAATCTCCCGGAGCGTCGAAGTGGAACGAAGCCGATGGACCTTAGGCCCGGATGGTTCCTTCGTACCGAAGTACCTTTGATTCATGGGTGAGTTCGGTGATCGGATCACCGCCGCGTACGCGGCGAAGGGGAAGGTGCTCGATCTCGGGCGCGGAGTCGTGGCCGGAGCGACTGATCCGTGCGCAGTCGTCCAACTCTCGGCTGCGATGTGCAACCGACACGGCCTGATCGCCGGTGCGACCGGTACGGGCAAGACCAAGACCTTGCAGCTCATGGCCGAACAACTCTCGGCGATGGGCGTGTCCGTGTTCGCGGCCGACATGAAGGGCGATCTCTCGGGGATCGCGGAGGCGGGGGAGCACAGCGAACGCGTCGACGGCCGCGTCGCCGAGCTCGGTGTCACCTGGGAGCCGGCCGGGCGCGCGGTGCAGTTCCTCGCGCTGGGAGGTCAAGGTGCGGGCGTTCCGGTCCGCGCCACCATTTCGTCGTTCGGACCTACATTGCTGGCGAAGGTCATGGATGCGAACGAGACCCAGTCGTCGTCGCTTTCGTTGGTATTCCGTTACGCCGATGATCACCAACTCGGACTCCTCGATCTCGCCGATCTGCGCGCGGTCCTGCAGTTCCTGCTCTCCGACGACGGCAAGGCCGACCTCAAGGGTCTCGGAGGCCTTTCGAGCGCGACGGCCGGAGTGCTGTTGCGCAAGATTGTCGAGCTCGAGGAACTCGGCGCCGAGCCGTTCTTCGGCGAGCCCCAACTCGAGGTCGCGGATCTGATTGGCGTTCATCCCGACGGCACTGGTCTCGTGAGCTGCCTCGAGTTGCCATCGGTGCAGGATCGGCCGCGCCTGTTCTCGACGTTCTTGCTCTGGCTCTTGGCGGAGCTGTTCGAGACGTTGCCCGAGGTGGGAGATCTCGATCAGCCGAAGCTCGTGTTCTTCTTCGACGAAGCGCACTTGCTGTTCGACGGTGCGAGCAAGCCGTTCCGCGAGCAGATCGCGCAGACGGTTCGTCTGATCCGGTCCAAGGGCGTCGGCGTGTTCTTCATCACCCAGTTGCCCGACGACGTGCCCGACGAAATCCTGGCGCAGCTCGGCAACCGGATTCAGCATGCGTTGCGCGCGTTCACTCCGCGCGACGCGAAGGCCCTGAAGGCCGCGGTCACCACCTACCCGAAGACGAGTGACTACGACCTCGAAGAGGATCTCACCAAGCTCGGTACCGGCGAGGCGATGGTGACGACGCTGAGCGAGAGCGGATCACCCACACCGGTGGTGTGGACGAAGCTGCGTCCGCCCGCTTCGAAGATGGCCGCGCTGGACGCGACGGCGATCACGGCCCACGCGCAAGCGCTGCCGATCTGGACCAAGTACGCAGTCGAGATTGACCGGCAGTCCGCACGCGAGTTGTTGGATGCTCGGGTCGCCCAAGCAGGATCCTCAGCCCCGGGCGAAGGCCGCGAAGAAGGAAGAAGACGGCGCCATCTCCGGATACCTGAAGAGCCGGGAAGGCCGCACGATGATGAACCGAGTGGTCCGTGGCGTCTTCGACATGTTGAAGAAGTAGTGCGCCCTGTCGCCGAGACGGCAACGATGTGGCGCGACCGGCCTCAGTCGTCGTTGACGATGGTGAAGGTTCCGATGCCACGTGTCGTCGCGAGGGAACCCAACGTCGGTGTGCCCAAAGTGACAGTGAAGGTCTCATCGCCTTCGGGGATCCATTCGCGTCTCAACGTGATGGAGACGGTTTTGGCAATCGCCGTCGCCGTGAACGAGAGGGTACCGGTCTTCGCCACGAAGTCACGCGTGCCGGCTGTCCCTGTGCTCGTTGCGTAGGTCACGGTGAACGGCACGCCGGGAACTCGACTCAGCGCGATCTGG
>JAYUAK010000145.1:0-4941 GCA_043741335.1 Actinomycetota bacterium | reverse complement strand
CTCTCACGCAGGGGCTCCCCCGACACGGCCGCGACGCCGGCTTGCACGGCCTGACCGAACCGCCCTTCTGCGCTCAGTCGCCGGCACAGGGCCTCGAGTGCGCGCAACCGAAGCTGGTGATAGGAGTCGCGTTCGATCAGCACCCAGTCATCTGTCCAGTCGGGAAGGAGATCGGCGGACAGCACTTCCTCGTTCACCTCCGCGACGTCGTCCAGATCCTTCGACGGGTCGAGCACCTTGTGGGCCAGCGCTCGGCCCTCTTGAAGGTCGACGGCGACCATCGAAGACAGTCCGATATGATCGCTCGTGAGGTCGACCACCGGATACGTGGCGCTCTTCAGCCGCCAGAGTGCTGAACGGAGGCTACCTCCAGCGTGGCTCTCGGACGATTCCCCCCACAACGAGCCACCGACGAACGTTCGAAGCAGCGGCTGATCGTGGAGCGCCAGGAAGCCGACGAGTCGCTGGGCGTTCATGGGTAGGAGGACGTCTTGCGCGTCGACACGCAATTGGAAGCCACCGAGGAGGCCCAGACGCACCGGAGTCGAAGACCCCATCGGCGAAGAGCCGGTGCTCACACCCATCGTTCTTCCTTCGGCCTATCTCACCGGACAGTCCTGCGGTTCGTTCGTCGAGCCCATGATACCCAGCCCCGACGACGAGCCGACCATCGTTCGCGGTGACGCTCCCGTAACGGGCGATGGAGAGACTCGTACGTGAAGCGAAGGTTGCAGCAATGCAGAGGAGGCTGACATGAACCGAGGAGTTGGCACGGGTTCGATGGCGTTCGGCACGGTCTTGGCGGTGATTGGCGCCATCATGCGATACGCGGTGACGGTCCATACGACGGGGTTCAACATCCACACAGCTGGGGTGATCCTCCTCGTCGTCGGTATCGGGTTGATCCTGTTCGGCTTGCTTGCGATGGTGCTCGGCAGCAAGAGCACGACCACCACCCAGGAAAGCGTCGCGAGCACGCCGGGGGGTCAGGTTCGCACCTCGGAACAAGACGTTCGGAGTGGGTTCTAAGGCCTTGGTTCCGCCCGCGACGACCAGCTCACCGGATGGGGAGTTCGACCGCGAAACGTGAGCCCACGTCGGGCGTGCTCGCCGCCGTGATCCGACCGCCCAGCGCTTCGACGATCCGCTTCGCCAGGGCCAAGCCGAGGCCGGCCCCGCCACCGCTCCGCGCTTCGTCACCTCGGAAGAACGGCTCGAACACCCGCGCAAGATCCTCGGGCCCGATGCCTTCGCCGGTGTCTTCGACCGCCACTTCGAGCGTGTCCGGGTGCCGTGCGGCGTCGATCCGCACCGTTCCATCAACCGGCGTGTGACGTACGGCGTTCACGAGCAGGTTCTGCAACACGCGGGCCAGGCGGGGGGAGCAGAGCAGCTCGTCCGTCCCGTGCAGGTCGGCGACGAGCGACAGACCCTTCTCATCGGCCTGCATCTCCACTGCGGCGACCGCCGAGCGCACGACCTCCTCCACGGACGCGTGCCGCGTCTCCGCCTCGATGGCTCCGGCGTCGAGCTGCGTCAGCTCGAACAGATCGTCCACCATGGCCACCAGCTGGTTGACCGAGCGACGCATCTCGCCCGCGTATCGACCGAGGCTGGCGGGATCCGTCACGACCTCGTCGTCGATGGCCTCGACCATAGCGCGGAGGCTCGCGAGCGGGGTGCGGAGGTCGTGCGAGACCGCGGTGATGAGATCGCGCCGGCGTGACTCGATCTCATGCTCTCGTTCCTGCGATGCCTGCAGGCGCCCGGCCATGCCGTCGAGCGTCTCGGCGAGTGTGTCGAGCTCCGGGCCCGCGCCCAGCGGCCCCACGCGGGCGCTGAGGTCACCGCGTCCGAGCGCCGTCGCCGTCTGGTCCAGCCGCCGAACGGCCGCCGTCGAAGAGCGAGCCAGCACGAGCGCCGCCGCGACCCCCGCCGCCACCGAATAGACGAGGAGCACCGTGAGAAGCGTGGCGTCATGGTCCTCCACGAACATCTGCGTCGTGAGGACCGCCAGGTTCGCGAGCGCTGCGACGGCGGCGATCAGCGCGACCGCTACGAATCGTTGCCGTAGCGATGTTCGCCGCAGGAGCGGCGGCGCCGCGAACGCCACGACGATCGTCACGAATGCCGCGGGGGCGAGCAGTGAGAGCAGATGCGCGAGGTCGCTCCCGTGCATGCCCATGGCGTTCGCCACGATGAGCGTCCCGAGCGCACCGGACAGCGCAACGGTGACCACGAGCGCGAGCGTTCTCCAGGTTCTCATGGCCTTAGGGCTCGAACCGGTAGCCGACGCCCCACACCGTCACCAGGCGCTTGGGATCGGACGGATCGGTTTCGATCTTTTCGCGGAGCCGGCGGATGTGCACGGTCACCGTCGCGGTGTCTCCGTCCCACGCGAAGTCCCAGACGTCCTCCAGGAGCTGCGTGCGCGTGAGCGTGATCCCGGGATGCGCCGCCAGATGCTGGAGCAGGTCGAACTCCTTGCGAGTCAGCTTCACGGGCGTGCCGTCGACCGAGACCTCCCGCCGTGCGCCGTCGATCGCGAGCCCGCCGAACTCGACGATCGCGTCTGACGCGGGTGAGACGGTCGCCTGCTCGCCCGTCCTGCGCAGAACGGCTCGCACGCGCGCGACGACCTCGCGGGGCGAGAACGGCTTCGTCACATAGTCGTCCGCACCGAGCTCTAGGCCGACCACACGATCGGTCTCCTCGCCTCGCGCGGTGAGCATGATCACCGGTGTCGTGGAGTCCGCGCGCATCCGGCGGAAGACCTCGAGTCCGTCGACAAGGGGAAGCATCAGGTCCAGGAGCACCAGATCCGGGTGTTCCGCACGGAACGCCGTCAGCGCTTCTTCGCCGTCTTCAGCGATCGAGACGACGAACCCCTCCTGTTCAAGGTAGCGAGCGAGCACCTCACGGACCATCGGCTCGTCGTCCACGACCAAGACACGGGCACCAACCATCGCTCCATCTTGGCACCGATCCCTTACGGGGCTGTAACGCATCTCGCCGGCTCACGACACGTCCACGACGATCGTGTGGTCGCCGGTCGCGCCGTCGGGGAACGGCGCGACCTGCTCCGTGGTCTGAACCACACCGGTGCCGTCGGTGGCTCGGACGGCCAGCCGGTGTTGCCCGGGCATGGCGTTCCATCGGTAGACCCACTGCCGCCATGTGTCGACGGTGTTCGCGGCGCCGAGATCGGCCGTGGCCCAGGAACCGTCGTCCACGCGAACCTCCACGCCATCGATACCGCGATGCTGGGCCCACGCGACGCCGGCGATGGCCACCTCACCCGCGCGCAATCGGTCGGAGGATCTCGGCGTGTCGATCCGGGATTCCGTCTTGATCGGCGCCTGCTGTGCCCAGCCGCGCTGGATCCAGTACGCGTCGTAGGCCTCGAACGTCGTGAGCTCGAGGTCGACCACCCACTTCGTGGCGGACACGTATCCGTACAGACCCGGTACCACCATGCGGACGGGGAAGCCGTGTTCCAGAGGCAGCGGCTCTCCGTTCATCTTCACGGCGAGCATCGCGTCACGCCCATCCATGGCGAGAGACGTGGGTGTTCCCACCGTGAAGCCATCGGAGGATCGCGACACGATCTGCGTCGCGCCGGGCGCGACACCGGCCTCTTCCAACAGCGACTTCAGCGGCGCTCCGATCCACCGGGCGTTGCCGATGTACCGTCCGCCGACCTGGTTCGAAACGCAGGCGAGCGTGACGTCGCGTTCGATCAGCGGTCGTGCCAGAAGTTGCGCGTAGTCGAGCACGATCTCGTGATCGACCATGCCGTGCACCCGAAGCTTCCACGACTCGGCGGTCAGCGCCGGCACGAAGAGGGCGGTATCGACCCGGTAGAAGCGGTCGTTCGGCGTGATGAAAGGCCCGAGACCAGGGATGCCGAGGTCGGCGTCGGCAGGGATGGGCGACGCCGTGTCGATCGGCGTCGGGATCCGAACGCCTGCACGCGACGCGCTCGCGTCGGCTCCGCGCACGAGCACGCGGCCCGCCTCCGCGCTCACGCCCGCGACCGCCGCGACCGCGAGACCGGTCTTCAAGAACCGACGCCGGTCGAAGCCGGGAACCGGTGGAGCTTCGGCAGGTGCGACTCCTGCGGGCTGCTTCGCGGAACTCCCACGCGTCGCGGACGTGAGGCCCGCCCGGCGGCGCAGGAGCAGGTACGTGCCGATCCCCGCGACCGCGCCGACGATCGAGGGGATCGCGTCGACGATCCCGTTCGCCGGGCGGGTCACCGAGGCTGCGACACCGATGATTCCGAACACCACCAGACCGATCACGCCGAGTCGGGGGCGGCGGACCGACAAGATGCCGAGCACGACGGCCGCGATCGCGAGGATCACATCGATCCCGATGAGCAGGGCCAGCTTGTCGTGCGATCCGAATTCGCGGATGGCGAAACTCTTCAGCCACTCTGGCGTGGCGTCGATCGCGGTGCTGCCCACCGCGAGGATCGGTGATGAGGCGCCGCCGATGAAGCCTGCAGCCAGTTGGGAGATGCCGATCGCCGCTGCGCCCGAAAGGAGTCCGATCAGTCCGCCCACGACACGACCAGCTGGGGCCCGAGCCGTACTTGAGGTTCGGGTGTTCGCTTCGCGGGTCTTCTCGGAGACTCGTGGCATGGATCGACCCTAGCGCATGAGGATTACATCCTTCGAAACAACGGGAGACGCCGTCAGAACGAATGGTGAGGGTGAGCAGGCACGCCGCCGCCTCGTCTAGTCTTGTTCAGACTAGTGGATGCCACCCACCTGGATGGTGGCCGAGCGCGTGCCGGTCGCGATCAGGATGAAGCAGAGCGCTGCCACCGCGAGCCGGTACCACATGAAGACCGCGAAGCTGTGACGCCGGAGGTAGCCGAGCAATCCCCAGATCACGAGGAACCCGCTCACGGCCGACGCCACGAAGCCCCAGAAG
>JAYUAK010000144.1:0-4941 GCA_043741335.1 Actinomycetota bacterium | reverse complement strand
CGAACTGCCTCCCGACGCGCTCGCCGAGCGACTGGTCGACCTGGGGTATGCGCGCGCGGACATCGTCGAGCATCGTGGTGAGTTCGCGGTCCGTGGTGGCGTGGTCGACGTCTTCGCCGGCGACTCACGGCGTCCGGTCCGTCTGGAGTACTGGGGCGATCAGATCGAGTCGCTCCGCGAGTTCACTCCGTCCTCGCAGCTCTCCACCGCGAAGGTCGTCCGTGTGCTGGCCCCGGCCGTGCGCGAGCTGATCCCCGACGACGATATCCGGGCGCTCGCGGGCAGGCGAGCGCAGGTGCACGCGGACCGCTTCCGCGACGGCCTGCAACGCATCGCCGACGGGCTGTTCGTCGAGGGGGCCGAGACGCTGGCGCCGTTCCTGTTCGATCGGATGCCGACGGTGGCGGAGTTGTTGCCTCACGGCACGTGGGTCGTGCTCGCGCAGGTCCGGCGGACGCAAGACCGGGCGCGGCAGGCGTACGAGGAGGCCGAAGCGCTCGCGAAGGCGATCACCTGGCCGGGTCCGCACATCCTGCATCCGCTCGAGGACGCGCTCGGAGATCACGTGCAGGTGCATCTGTCGGAGTTCGCCGAAGGGCTCGACCTGGAACTCACGGACTGGGGGAGCGCGCAGGGGAATCCGGCCGAGCTCGCCGCGCGCCTGGTGGATCTGGCCGCGAGCAACTTCCGTCTCATCGTGTCCTCGCGTGGGCACGGCTCGCTCGAGCGCGTCCGCGAGTTCGTCGGTGACGTCGAGGTGGAAGCCGTCGAAGCACCGCTCGCGAACGGCTTCGTGTCGGCTGGCGGCAAGGTCGCGGTCGCGACCGAAGAGGACCTGTTCGGCTCACGCCGCCACACGAGGATCGCCCCACGGTTCACGCGGCGGCGGATCGACTCGATCGCCGACGAGCTCGAGCCGGGCGACTTCGCCGTCCATCGGATCCACGGCGTGGGCCGCTATGCCGGCATCACCCACCGAGCGCTCGCCGGCGCCGAACGCGACTACCTGATCTTGGAGTACGCCCAGGGAGACAAGCTCTTCGTTCCCTCCGATCAGGTCGGCATGGTCGCGCGCTATCTGGGTGGCGACGCGCCACGGTTGCACCGCCTCGGAGGCTCGGACTGGGCGCGCGCGACCACGAAGGTCAAGCGCGCCGTCCGCGACATGGCCGGCGAGCTGGTGCGCCTCTACAGCGTCCGTATGGCGGTGCCGGGGCACGCCTTCGGCGCCGACACGCCCTGGCAGCACGAGCTGGAGGACGCGTTCCCGCACGACGAGACGGGCGACCAGCTCACCGCGATCGAGGACGTCAAGCAGGACATGGAGCTGCCCAAACCTATGGATCGCCTGATCTGCGGCGACGTGGGGTTCGGCAAGACCGAGGTCGCGATCCGCGCGGCGTTCAAGGCGGTGATGGAGGGCAAGCAGGTTGCCGTGCTGGTGCCCACGACGCTCCTGGCCGAGCAGCACTTCATCACGTTCACCGAACGCTTCGCCCCGTTCCCGGTCAAGGTGGCGATGCTGTCGCGCTTCGTCGGTCCGACCGAGCAGAAGCGCGTGATCGCCGACGTCGGCAAGGGGGCGGTGGACGTCCTGATCGGCACGCACCGGCTGCTCAGCAGCGACGTGTCGTTCAAGGACCTCGGTGTGGTGATCGTCGATGAAGAGCAGCGGTTCGGCGTGGCGCACAAGGAGCGGTTGAAGACGATGCGCGCTCACGTGGACGTGCTGACCATGACCGCGACTCCGATCCCCCGCACGCTCGAGATGGCTCTCACCGGCATCCGGGACATGTCCACGATCGACACGCCGCCCGAGGACCGGCGGCCGGTGCTCACCTTCGTCGGTCCCTACGACGAAGGGCTCGCGCTCGGCGCGGTCCGCCGCGAGCTCCTGCGCGAGGGCCAGGTGTTCTGGGTCCACAACCGCGTCGCGACGATCGATCGCCAGGCCGCGTGGTTGCAGGAACAGCTCCCGGACGCGCGCGTCGTCGTTGCGCACGGTCAGATGGAGGAGGCCGACCTCGAAAAGCAGATGATGAAGTTCTGGGATCGCGAGGCGGACGTGCTGGTCTGCAGTGTGATCATCGAGAGCGGCCTGGACGTGCCGAACGCGAACACGCTGATCGTCGACTCATCGCATCTGCTCGGCCTGGCGCAGATGTACCAGCTGCGCGGGCGCGTCGGTCGCTCCACCGAGCGGGCGTTCGCGTACTTCTTCTTTCCACCGACGCGCGAGCTGACGGAAGAGGCGCACGAACGCCTGGCGACGATCAGCAAGCACCAGTCGCTCGGCAGCGGCTTCCAGATCGCGCTCCGCGACCTGGAGATCCGCGGTGCGGGGAACCTCCTCGGCGCGGAGCAGCACGGTCACATCGCGGCGGTCGGGTTCGATACGTACTGTCGCATCCTGCAAGAGTCCGTCGCGGAGATGAAGGGCGAACCGCTGCAAGAAGAGAAGGAGCTCCGGATCGACTTGCCCGTGAAGGCGTTCGTTCCACCGGGATGGGTCGCGCAAGAGGCGCTCCGTCTGGACCTCTACCGGCGGATCTCCACCGCGGGCGATCACCAAGCGCTCGGCCAAGTCCTGGCCGAGACCGTCGATCGCTACGGCGCGCTGCCGCCGGAGGTCGAGACGCTTTTCGCCGTCGCTTCGCTCCGAGTCACGGCCAGGACCCTTGGCGTGGAAGAGATCGCCACGTTCCGCGAGCAGGTCCGGATCCGTCCGGTCGCCCTGGACGACGCGCTCGTATCCGACCTGGAGGAACGCGTCTACCGCGCGACGTATCACGAGGCGAAGCAGACGTTGAACCTCGTCCCCGAGCGCGTGTTCGGCGTGGACCTTGTGCGGTTTGTGGAGCGTTGGCTCCTCGAGGCAGTCGGCCAAACCGAGACAGTCGGCCAAGATGAACCTGTCAGCTAGACTGGCCCCCTGTGATGCTCCGCAATCGCTCCCGCTCCCTCCTGTTGGTCGCGCTCGCACTCTGCCTGACGTTCTTGGCGTCGTGTAGCAGTGGGGCGAGTCCCGCCGCGACCGTCGGCGGCACCGATATCACCGACGCACAGCTCGCGCACGAGGTCGATGTCTTCTCCTTCCTCTCCGGCCTGAACAAGCAGCCTTGCGGGACCGTGGACGGCCCCGAGACGCAGAACGCCGCGTGCGCGCGTTTCGCGCTTTCGAACTTGATCCAAGAGCACTTCGTGACCAAGTACGCGGCCGCACACCACATCTCCGTGACCGACGCCCGGGTGACGCAGACGATCCAGCAGCTCGACAACAATCTGGGGCAGCCGACGGTCGATGCCCAGCTGAAGCAGTTTCACCTGACGCGAACCGACCTGAACGGCCTGGCCAACCGGATCCTGCTCTTCGGTGACGTGCAGACTGCCGTCGCCGCCGAGCGCATCACCGATGCCGAACTGCTCCAGCAGTATCAGCAGAAGATCCTGGACTACACCACGGTCCAGGTGGACCACATCTTGGTCAAGACGAAGGCGGAGGCAGACGCGGTCTATGCCCAGGTCACGGCGCCCGGCGCCACGGAGCAGGACTTCCTGGATCTGGCGAAGCAGATCTCGATCGACCCCAGCGTGCAGCAGAACTCGGGGAGCCTGGGCTCGGCGGTCGCTGCGACCTACGTGCCCGAGTTCGGCGTGGCCGCCGCCGGGCTCGCGCCGGGAGAGATCTCGAAGCCGGTGCATTCGCAATTCGGTTGGCACGTGATCCGGATGGTGAAGAAGGACGTGCAATCGTTCGACACGGTGAAGCAGGATCTCCTGCGCACGGGATCGACCGCGGTCTTCAACGACTGGATGCGCGAGCAGATCAAGGCCGACGGACTCGACGTCAATCCGAAGTACGGACGATTCGACGAGACGACGCTGACGGTCGTGCGGATCTCCAGCACGGCGACCGGTAGCAGCTCCACGCCCTCGGCGAGTCCCTCGGCGAGTCCCTCGGCGTGAACGGGGGATCAACCCACGTCCCCGAAGACCCCGTCCCTGCCAGCCAGGGCGGTGCGCGTCTCCTCGATCTCATCAGGGTGCAGTCGCGCCTTCGCGCTCCGGGCGGCTGCCCCTGGGACGCGGAGCAGACCCACCAGACGCTCGCCAAGCACCTGCTCGAAGAGACCCACGAGCTCTTGGAAGCCGTCGACACCGGGGACTCCGACGCGATCCGCGAGGAGCTCGGTGACCTGCTGTTACAGGTGACGTTCCACGCGCAGATCGCGGCCGACGACGGTCGCTGGGACGTGGACGACGTCGCGCAAGGGCTGGTCGACAAGCTGATCCACCGGCACCCGCATGTGTTCGGCGAGGTCGAGGTGAGCGGCTCCGACGAGGTGCTGGTGAACTGGGAGAAGCTCAAGGCGGACGAGAAGGGAGAGAGGCCGATCGAGGACGACATCCCCGTCACGTTGCCGGCCCTCGCACGCGCCGCGAAGGTGCAACGACGCGCGGCCGGTTGGGGATTCGAGTGGCGCTCGGTCGGGAGCGCGCTCGCCGCCCTCCGCGAAGAGGTCGATGAGCTCACGTCGGCGATCGACGCCGGAGACGACGAGAACACGGAGGAAGAGATCGGCGACGTGTTGTTCTCCGTCGTCGCGGTCGCGCGCAAGCTGGGCGTGGACGGCGAGACCGCGCTCCGCCGCACGATCCGGGGATTCGCCGCACGGTACGAACGGTTCATGGCCGTTGTGAAGGAGCGCGGGCTGGACCTGGACGCGATGTCCGAGGCCGACGTGCGAGTCCTGTTCCGGGAGTCGCGTTGAACGCCGACGTCGCCTCCGTCGAGCGCGCCGACATCGAGGCCGCGGGCGATCGGATCTCACCGCACGTACGCGTTACGCCGGTCCTGGAGACCGGCGCGGGTGCATTCGGCATCGAAGGACCGCTGACGCTGAAGCTCGAGCTGCTCCAGCACACCGGGTCGTTCAAGCC
>JAYUAK010000143.1:0-2033 GCA_043741335.1 Actinomycetota bacterium | reverse complement strand
GCGATCGAACGCGCGACACGATCGTCATCTACCTCTCGGACAACGGGTTCCTGTTCGGCGAGCACCGGAGGTTCGGCAAGACCGACGCCTATGAGGAGTCCGTGCGTGTGCCGATGGTGGTCCGGTACCCGGCGATGCTCGCGGCAACCGACGCGTTCGCGTCCCATACACTGGTGTCCAACGTGGACATCGCGCCCACGCTCGCGGAGCTGGCCGCGTTCACCTGGGAAGCCGACGGCCGCTCGTTCGTTCCCTTGCTGAACGGCTCGGCACAAAGCGTCCGATCGGCGCTCCTGATCGAGCACTGTCACGGGGTCAGCCTGGGGTCGGTTCCCTGCTCCGGCCTCTCCTTCTACGCGCACCAGACCCGCGCCGGCGGGTACGTGGGCGTCGTCACGCCGAAATACAAATACGTCCGCTACGACAGCGGAGACCGGCAGCTCTTCGACCTCGATACGGACCCCGCCGAGCTCCACAACCTGTTCGGGACCTCGGGCTCGGGGCCGACGGTCGCGTCGATGGAGGCGAAGCTCACCGGCCTGCTCGGTCCCAATCCGGCGACGACGATCGTGACCGGTCCCTGGCAGACAGGTGAACCGTCTTCGCGGATCGCGGCGTTCACGTTCTTCTCCCCCTCGCGCTTCTCAACGTACCGGTGCCGGCTGATCCGCGGCGGAACGCCCGACGCCTGGCACGCGTGCGACGGTCAGTCCGACATCGTCGGGGCGCTTCCCGACGGCGACTACAGCTTCGAGGTCGCGGGGATCGACGAGCTCGGCAACGTCGATCCCACGCCCGCCTCCCGGAGCTTCACGGTGCGATCGAGCGGTCCCGCCGTCTCGATCGACGCGCATCCTCCGGCGGCACAGTCGAGCGGAAGTGCCTCGTTCGAGTTCTCGAGTCCGGTCGTCGGCGCCTCGTTCGAGTGCCGCCTGTCGCTCGGGGACGGGTCTGTGGCGGACTGGGCGCCGTGCCAGTCGGACGCCGTCGCGACATACACCGATCTCACGGATGGGCCTTGGAGCTTCGAGGTGCGAGCGCAGGATCCGGCCACGCAGAGCTGGAGCCAGCCGCCGGCGGAATGGCTCGTTCGCGTCGACACGACCGGACCGAGCTTCGAGATGGCGCAGGGACCGCTGAACCCCACCTCGTCCCGCAGCGCGGACATCCGGCTCGTCCCGCTCGAGGCCGCAAAAGGCGCGGTCATGTGTCGCGTGAGCGGCTACGCCGCGGTCGATTGCTCGCACGGATCGTTCAGCATCAGCGGTCTCACGAAAGGACCACACACGCTGCGGGTCACGGCGTCCGACGCGCTGGGGAACGTCGCCTCCACAGACTTCACCTGGACCGTCGACTTCGGTCCGCCGGGGATCCGGATCGCCCGCTCCCCCGATCCGTTCACGTCGATCACCACGGCGGTGTTTCGACTGTGGTCGAAGAGCGATCCCGTGATGTTCCTCTGCACGCTCGACGACCTGCCGGAGATGCCGTGTGACTCGAACGAGATCTTCGGTCCGCTCCTGGACGGGCCGCATCGACTGACGGTGTGGGGTCTGGACGCGGCCATGAATCGTTCAGACGCGCTCACGTATCGATGGGACGTCGACACGATCCCCCCGGGCTTGATCCTCACGGGAACGCCCGAAGACGGCGCGGTGACCCCGGACCCTTCGGCGGTGTTCGACATCTGGCAGAGCGAACCGGGACAACTCTTCTGCTCCCTTGATGCCTCGGCGTTCGTCGCGTGTACGACACCGGTCTCCTACCCGGGATTGGCCGCCGGTTCGCATTCGTTCCAGGTGTATGTGCAGGATCGAGCTGGGAATCTATCCATCACGGCCTCGCGGAGCTGGACCGTCGATCCAAACGCCCCCTGAAAGGCACGGCCGAAAGGGAACGGCGTCCGTTTCCCAGAACGTGTCAGACCTAAGGGCTACGGTGTCGTCATGGGACAGGTCATCTCCCTCGAGGCCTACCGGGCTCGGCGCGATCCCTTCAACGCCGTGGCGCGCCTGGATCTCGCTGTCGCGCGA
>JAYUAK010000142.1:0-4962 GCA_043741335.1 Actinomycetota bacterium | reverse complement strand
TCGTCTCGCCGATCGTGATCGCCGTCCTTGCCTCCACCCACGCGATCGATTCGCTGCGCGCTCCCGAGGGCGCGACGAGGTGCCGCGTGGCGCCGCGGGAAGCGCTCGTCATCGGTGGCCCCGAGCTGTCTACCGCCGGCGTCGTGGTCGACGAGCACGGAGCGATCGTCGAGGACGTGACCGACGGCTGGACCGGATTCGAGCTCGCGGGCGACGACGTCCACGAAGCGTTCGCGCGCCTCTCCGAGCTCGAGCTGCCCGAGGACGGGTTCGTCCAGGGGGACGTGGCGCGGATCGGCGCGAAGGTCGTGGCGGCACCTGGCCGTGTCACGATCCTGGTGCCGGCGATGCTCGGCGCCTTCGTCGAGGAGCGGATCCGCACCGACTGCGCGGAGGTGCTGACGTGACCGGGCTCCTGCGCCGCCACGAGTTCCTCAGCCACCGCGAGCTCAAGCCGAGCTACGACGTCGTGATCGTAGGCGGCGGCGTGAACGGGCTCGCGCTCGCGTTCCACCTGGCCGAGTATCACGGGATCCGCGACGTCGCGGTGTTGGAGCGTCACTACATCGGCAGCGGCGGAAGTGGCCGCAACACCCAGGTCCTGCGCGCCACCTACAACACCACCGAGACCGTGCCGCTGTATGCAACGAGCCTGGGGATGTATCGCACCCTTTCGCAGGAGCTCGACTACAACATCCTGTTCAGCACCCAGGGGAACCTGGACCTGTGTCACTCGACCGAGACCCTTCAGGTCGAACGCGAGAAGGTGGCGATCCAGCGTCAATTCGGTGTCGCCACGGAGATCCTCACGCCGGACCAGGTGCTCGAGGTGTGCCCGCTCGTCGATCTGACCGCGGGCGGTGAGCTACCAGTGATCGGTGCGTCGTTCCACCCGCCCGGCGCGTTCGCTCGGCACGACTCGGTGGTGTGGGGCTATGCGGCCGCCGCGAATCGCCGCGGCGTGGCGATCCACCAGGGCGTCGAAGTGATCGGCCTCGACGTGGCCGACGGCGCATGCACGGGTGTGCGAACCACGGCGGGCCCGGTGTCGGCGGGACGGGTCGTCTCCGCGGTGGCCGGGTACTCCTCGGAGCTTGCCCGGATGGCAGGGGTGCGACTGCCGATCGAGACGATGGCCCTTCAGGCGTTCGTCACCGAGGCCTATACGCCCGTCCTCTGGGGTCTCGTGTCGTCGATGGACCTCTACGTCTATGCGCAGCAGACGGCGCGCGGTGAGCTGGTCGTCGGCAGCGAGACGCTGCCGTACAACACATACTCGACACGGTCCACGTTCGAGTTCGTGGCGGAGACGGCGAAGCGTGCGATCCAACTGCTCCCCTTCATGGCGAAGGCCCGGTTGATGCGCCAGTGGACCGGGCTCTGCGATATGACGCCCGACTCGTCGCCGCTCCTCGGCGAGTCTGAGGTTCGGAACTTCTTCCTGATGTCGGGCATGGGGACATGGGGGTTCAAGGGCGCGCCGCTCTTCGGCAAGACGATGGCCGAGATGCTTGCGACCGGGCGCATCGATCCGCTGATCGCGCCGTTCGCGCCGGATCGATTCCGCAACGACCGGATGGTGCCCGACGCCGCGAGCGCCGGCACCCACCGCTAGTCGGTCAGCGTTCCGGTGGGATCAGACCTCGGTCTCGGAATGCTCGCGGTATTCATACCCGGACATCGGCTTGCCGCTCGTGGACTTCCACTCGCGCTCCTCCGACGAGACCTTGCCGAGCACCTTGGCCATCGCACGGACGTGACCCTGCACCGAACCACAGCACGATCCGATGTAGTTGATCCCGGCGTCGTTCGCCTTTTGCGCGTACCCGGCCATCTCCTGGCGCGAGAGCTGCATCGGATCCAGCCCATACGGGAAGTTTCCGGTCGCGGTGAAGTCCGGCTGCTCGGTCGTCGTACGGAATGCAACCGGCTGCGCGGCAACGTATCCCGAGACCGCGGTCCGCATCTCGATGGCGATCGGCAGCATCTGCTCGGGTCCGTTCAGGCAGTTGACGCCCACGATATCGGCGCCCGCGTCGACCAGCTTGCGCGCACAGTCACCGGGGGTGTCCCCTTCGTAGGAGGCCGACACCGGCTGTTCGAAGCTCATCGTCGCCATGACGGGCAGTCCCGTGAGCTTGGCGCGCTCGATGTAGAGCGCCGCCTCGCCGACGAAGGAGAACGTCTCGCCGATCCAGAAGTCGACACCTCCGGCGTCGATCTGATCCTGCAGCTGCCGGTCGAAGAGCGCACGTACGTGGTCGGCGCTGGCGGGGTCCGCGGGATCGTATGCCCACGTGAGACAGAGGTTGCCGGCAACGAGGGCGTCGCCTTCGGATGCGACCTGCCGCGCGATCTGCACCGCGTTCCGGTTGATGTCGTCGACCTTGCCCTCCAGGCCGACCGTCGCGAGCTTGTCGTCGCTCGCGTAGAACGTCATGGTCTGCAAGACGTCGACGCCGGCGCGCAGGAACTCGCGATGCAGCTGCGCAAGCGCGTCGGGGTGCTCGATCACGACCTCGGGTGTGAACGGCCCCGCCTGCACGTACCCGCGCTTCTCGAGCTCGAGCAGATAGCCGCCGTCGCCGAGCACCGGGCCTTCCGCGAGCCGTTCCAGGATCCCCTTCGGCATGTGACGTACCGCCTTTCTGATTTCTTGGCCTCGTGCGCTGTTCGGACGTGAGCGTTGGTCACCGAGTGTAGTGACGGCCCATGTCCGAACGCCTGTCCTCCGGATGACCTCAGGTCAGGCGCGCAGCGCCGCACGCCATGCCGCCGGCATCCTTCGGGTGAACCGGACATCTTTGGCGCCCAGCCACACCGCCAGCTCACGGATCGCCCGCGCCACGGCGGGTCCCGAGGTTGCCGGGGCGCCGTCCTCCCCGAAGACCGCGTTCACGTGCAGCACGCCCGTCGCGCGATCAAAGCGGGGGTCGATGCGGCCGATCAATCGATCCCCGTGAAGGATCGGCATCACGAAGTACCCGAACTCCCGCTTCGCCTTCGGCACGTAGATCTCCAGCCGGAACCGAAAATCGAAGAGCTCCTCGGTGTGATCGCGATCCGAGATCAAGTCGTCGAACGGCGACAGCAGCGTCACCCGGAGGCGGAACGATCGCTCCACGATCTCGGCGTGTGCGTACCAGTCGCCTTTCAGATCGCCAACGCGCACGGGGATCGCGATCCCCTCCCGCACCAGCTCCGCGAGCGCCCGTCCCCATCCCGGAGGCCGGCCGTCGAACGCCCAGCCGAACTGCTGCGTCTTGGCGACGCCCCATGCCCGGAGCTGGCGGTCCAGGGTCGCGCGCGCGACCGCCCGCTGCGACCATGCGGGCTCGTCGACGGGCACGCAACGCTCGGCGAGGTCCCACAATCGCTGCTGCCCGTCGCGACCGGCGATCATGACTTCGCCGCGACTCCACAGCACCTCGAGCATCATGGCGCTGAACCGACCGTCGTCGTTCCACCCCCCCGTTCTCCAACCCTCCACCGTCCGATCTTCGAGATCCCTCGTCCGCAGCGGCCCGCGTCGCCGGAGCTCGCGCAGCACGTAGCGCCGGAACAAGGCGTTCGCGGCCAGCCACTGGTCGATGTATCTGCTTCTCGAGGAGCCGCCCTGGATAGCGCGACGACGCATCGTCCCTCGGTAGAGCGGGTAGTCCGCCGTTGGCAGGATGTGTGCCCAGTACTCGAACAGCGATCGTTCGTCCCAAAGCATCCGCTCGAGATCTGCGATTCTGTACCGCTTGCCCAGACGGCTGAAGAGCACCAGGTGCTCGGTGCGCGCGACGGCTCTCGTCGGATCCATCTGGACCATGCCGAGCTCGTGCACGACGTCGGCGATCGTTCGCGGCTGCGGGGCCGCCAGGAGCTGACCCATGACCGCAAGGCGACGTGCGCGTTCAACCGTGAGCTGCAGTGGCGCGGCCCTCACGCGCTGGAACCGTCGTCCTTGTCGTCGTTGTCATCGCGGCTAAGGCGATCTCTGAGCCTGTCGATGGGACCTGGTTTGTCCTGCCTGGATGGCGGCGCATCGCTCGTCAGCTGCGATTGCACAACCGCGTAGCTCTGGCCGTACTCCTGAGCCGCGGCCTGGATCACTGCGGCGACCGGTAGGGCCAGGAACGCCGCCAGGATCCCGCCGATCGCGCCTCCGATCAGCGCCGCCGCGAAAGCGACCGCCGGGTGCAACGACATCGTCCTGGCCGTGAGTCTCGGACTGAGCCAGTAGTTCTCGACCTGTTGATAGATCAAGACGTAGGCCAACGACGCGATCCCCGCGGGCAGGGACGTCAGAACGGCGACCAGCGTGGGAACAGCTCCTGCGATATAGGTCCCCACGATCGGCACGAACGCCGCGACCACGCCCTCGAAGATCGCCAGCGGCGCCGCGAACGGGACCTCGAACACCCGCAGAGTGATGTACATCCCCGTCCCGTTGACGACCGCGAGCAACAGGCGAGAGTAGAAGTAGCCACCCGTCTTCTCGATCGCCTGATCCCAGATGAACAACACCCGCTCCTGTCGTTGCGGAGGGAGCGCACCGCAGATGATCCGCCGGAACTTCGGTCCCTCGGCGACGATGTAGAAGGTGAACAGCCCGATCGTCGCCCACCGGAAGACCCCGCCCAGGATCGACGCGGCGATCCCGAACACGTTTCCCGCGAGATCCGTGGCCGAAGACACCAGCTGGTTTCCGTTCTGTTGGATCTGCTGCGTGAGGTTGTCGGCCGAGATGTGCCAGCCCAGGTCGTTGGCCCATTTCACCAACTTGTCCACCAGATCGGGCGCGGCTGTGATCAGCTGCTTGGTTCCGCTGATCACCGCCGGGATGATCAGGGCCACCAGGCCGATGCCCGCCAGGATGACGATGAGGAAGATGATCCCGGTCGCCGCCCCCCGGCGCCATCCCCTCGAGGCGAACCAGTTGACGCCGGGCTCCAACGCGAACGACAGGAAGAA
>JAYUAK010000141.1:0-4965 GCA_043741335.1 Actinomycetota bacterium | reverse complement strand
GGTATTCGATCCCGGCGTAGAGGTCCTCGACGTTCTCTCGGACGATGACCAGGTCGACGCCGCGGCCCGTGTACGGCGTCTTGACGCCAGGCATCTCGCGGACCGGGCGTACGTTCGCGTAGGTTTCGAAGAGCTTGCGAAGCGTGACGTTCGCGCTCTTCTCGCCGAAGCCGATGGGCGTCTCGAGCGGGCCTTTGAGTGCGACACGCGTTCGCGTGATCGAGTCCATCGTCTCGGCGGGTACGCCCGAAGGCAGCCCTTTCTTGAAAACCTCCGCACCGGCCTCGCAGATCTCCCAGTCGATCGGCGTCCCAGCGGCCTCCAAGATCCTCTGCGCGGCTTGCACGCATTCGGGGCCGATCCCGTCGCCGGGGATGAGCGTGATCGGGATCGCGATCGCGTCGTTCGCGGTGCGTTGTGGGCTCACGGGTGACCTCCTGGGTGTGGACGGTCATGCTACCCACCCCTTCGCGGCTGCCGGCCACCGTCCAGCTAGCATGTGCCGTCGATGAACAGATGGGCCGGCTCTCGGATCGTGGCGCTCGGGATCGTCGCGTGCGCGCTGCTCGCCACCGCTTTGTCGTCCGCGCCTCCCGCGGGGGCTTCCCTGGCGCCTGTGGACGGGATCGACCCGGCGCTTGGCATCTTCAACATCGACCACGTGATCTTCATCGTCCAGGAGAATCGTTCCTTCGATCACTACTTCGGAACCTTCCCTGGAGCCGACGGGATCCCGAGCGGTGTGTGCCTCCCGGACCCAGCGGTCAACCAATGTCGCCGTCCGTACCACGACACCAACGCGTTCGACGCGGGAGGTCCGCACAACGAGAAGGCGTCCCGACTGACCATCGACGACGGCAAGATGGACGGAACCATCGTGGCGCTGCGCCGGATCGGCACCGCATGTCAAGCCAATCCCGACCGGCCCGGGTGCGCTGAGGCGCAGCCGGGCCCGGGTGGAACTCCCGATGTCATGGGCTACCACACAGCTCAAGAGATCCCGAACTATTGGGCGTACGCCAGCCGGTACACCTTGCAGGACCGCATGTTCGCCCCGTCGGACTCATGGACCCTGCCCGCCCATCTGTTCCTGGTCTCCGGGTGGTCCGCGACCTGTCACGATCTCAAAGACCCCATGAGCTGCCGGTCGGATCAGCGGTTCCCCGGGCGCAACGCCGCCGACGACGGGAAGTTTTGGGTGCCGGCAGACGGCAGTCCCCGGCCCTATGTCTGGGCCGACATCACGTGGATGCTCCACGCCCAGGGGGTCAGTTGGGCGTACTACGTGGGGCCGGACAGCTGTATCCGGCCTCCCTGCTCCAAGCCATCCGAGGAGAGCACGAACCCGATCATGAACCCGTTGCCTGGCTTCAAGACGGTCCAGGTGACGAAGCAGTTCAAGAACGTTCGGCCGAACACGGACTTCTTCACCGCCGCCGCGAGCGGCACGTTGCCCTCCGTCTCCTGGGTCGTGCCGACGATCGGGAAGAGCGAACACCCTCCCGACTCGATCGACGAAGGACAGTCGTGGGTCACCAACGTCGTGAACGCGGTGATGCAGGGGCCGGCGGATCAGTGGCTCCACACCGCGATCTTCATCACGTGGGACGACTGGGGCGGGTTCTACGATCACGTGCCACCGATCAGGATCGACGAGAACGGTTACGGGATCCGCGTTCCCGGCATCATGATCAGCCCGTTCGCGCAGCAGGGGCTCATCGACCACCAGACCCTCTCGTTCGACGCCTACCTGAAGCTGATCGAGGATCGGTTCCTGGGCGGACAGCGGCTCGACCCCGCCACGGACGGTTGGCCCGACTCCCGGCCAACGATCCGGGAGAACGCGGCGCCTCTGGGCGACCTGTCTGCCGAATTCGATTTCACTCAGGCGCCGATCCCGCCGCTGATCCTCAGTCCGACGCCCTCAGGCGTGCCGTGAGATCCGCGAACCCAACCGGCGGGTCGTAGCATGCGGTCTCAGATGCGCACCCCACGAGTGCTGATGGGCGTCGCTCTCTTGAGCGTTGCGGCCCTCGTGGCGGCGGCATGCTCAGCCGCCCTCGCCGACACTCCGGCCAGCAATCCGGCCAGCAATCCGGCCAGCAATCCGGCCAGCGATCCGGGTGGTGTTCCGGGCGCCGTGGCGGCGGATCTGTCGAAGGATGCGGTGTCTCCCGGACCCTCGCCCGAGCTCGCGATCGATCCCGACATCGGGATCAACAACATCACCCATGTCATCGTGATCATGCAGGAGAATCGCTCGTTCGATCACTACTTCGGGACATTCCCGGGAGCGACCGGCTTCCCTCGCGACAGCCGAGGCCGGATCGACGTGTGCGTTCCCGATCCCAATGCGCATCGGTGCTGGCGGCCGTACCACGACAGGAACCTGTTCGACCGTGGTGGTCCTCATGGGCTGGTCGGCTCGCATATATCTGAGGACGGCGGACGCATGGACGGATACGTGAAGGCGCTCGAAGCGATCGGCAACGGTTGCCAGAACGACCCCACGACCTACTCGTGCCGTCAGGCGAAACCCGGGCCGGACGGTCAGCCGGACATCCTGGGCTACCACACTGCGGCCGAGATCCCGAATTACTGGGCGTACGCGAAGCATTTCGTGCTGCAGGATCACATGTTCGCCCCGGAATCTTCGTGGACCCTGCCCTCCCACCTGTACATGGTGTCGGGGTGGTCCGCAACCTGCCCCGACCTGGGCGATGCGATGAGCTGTCGCTCCGATCTGGAGTTCCCGGGGGGGAACGCAGCGGATCACGGCAGGAAGACGTGGGTCCCAGCCGATGGGACGCCGCGGCCGTACGGCTGGGCGGACATCACCTGGCTCCTGCACAAGCATCACGTGAGTTGGGCGTACTACGTGGGATCGGCGACCTGCCTGCGCCCGAGCTGCGGCCCCTCGCCGGACCAGGAGGACACGGCGCCCGTGCAGAACGTCCTGCCCGGCTTCCGGACGGTCGCGAAGGATCATCAGCTGAAGAACATCCAGTCGAACGCGAACTACTTCCGCTCGGCGGCCGACGGCTCGCTCCCGAGCGTGTCGTGGGTGATGCCGACGACGAACCGGGGGGAACATCCGCCCGACGACATCGGCAACGGTCAAGCGTGGGTGACAAAGGTCGTGAACGCCGCGATGCAAGGGCCGGACTGGTTGCACACCGCGATCTACATCGCCTGGGACGACTGGGGCGGCTTCTACGACCACGTCGTTCCCCCCAAGGTCGATCAGAACGGCTACGGGATCCGGGTACCCGCGCTGATGATCAGCCCGTGGGCTCGGCCCGGTTTCATCGACCACCAGACGCTCTCGTTCGACGCGTATCTGAAGTTCATCGAGGATCGCTTCCTGGGCGGGGCGCGGATCGATCCGAGAACCGACGGATGGCCGGACTCGCGCCCGACCGTGCGCGAGAACTCCAGCCAGCTGGGCGATCTCTACATCGAATTCAATTTCTACCAGGACCCGATCCCGCCACTCGTTCTTGATCCCTGGCCCTGATGCGTCCTCGGGTCGTCCTGCGTTTCTTGATCCTGATGCTCGCCGCGGCGCTCACCGCCGCGGCGTGTACGGGTGGCGGCGGGGGAGCGACGACGAGTGTGACTTCGCAAACTCCCGGTGGAGGGGACTCGACCGGACCGCCACCATCGCCGGTGGGGCACGATGTGCTGGGCGCGCCGGGGCTCCTCGACGAACCGAATCCCGATGCCGTGCCGAACGGGGTCGACACGTCGTCACTCGAGAACCCACCGAGCCCGAGCCCGAGCCCGGACCCGAATCGTCCGATCGACCCGAGCGCCGGCATCTTCAACCTCGACCACCTGATCTTCATCGTCATGGAGAATCGGTCGTTCGATGAGTATTTCGGGACGTTCCCCGGCGCCGACGGATTCCCGCGGGACGCGCAGGGCCGGATCGACGTCTGCGTTCCCGACCCCGCCCAGCCCGGCGTGTGTCACCGGCCGTACCGCGACACGAACACGTTCGATCAAGCCGGGCCCCACGGCGAGATCGCGTCGAGCATCGACATCAACGGCGGCAAGATGAACGGCTTCATCCGGGCGTTCCGGCAGATCGGTAACGGATGCACGAAGAACCCGGACGCCTTCCCGTGTCGGCAGGCGAAGAACGGGCCGCAGGGGCAGCCCGACGTGATGGGCTATCACACCGCCGCCGAGATCCCGAACTATTGGGCGTACGCGAAGACGTACACCCTGCACGACCGGATGTTCGCGCCCACGGACTCGTGGACGCTCCCGTCTCACCTGTTCCTAACGTCGGGATGGTCGGCGACGTGCCCAGATCTCTCCGATCCCATGAGCTGCTACTCGGACCAGAAGTTCCCCGGCGGCATCTGGGCCCAGACCGGCAAGCAGTGGATCCCGGGGGACGGCGTCCCACGCCCGTACGTCTGGGGCGACATCACGTGGCTGCTCTACAAGCAAGGTGTCAGCTGGTCGTACTACGTGGGTCCGGGAACCTGCGTCGCACCGCCGTGCAAGGACCTCAAGGGGATCGAGACCGCGCCGGTGCAGAACGCGCTGCCTGGATTCCAGTCGGTGCAGGCGACGGGGCAGCTGAGCAACATCCGCCCGAACACCGAGTTCTTCCAGGCGGCGAAGACCGGCACGTTGCCGTCGGTCTCGTGGGTGATGCCCGTGATCGGTCGCTCCGAGCATCCGCCGTCCAACATCCAGAGCGGGATGTCGTTCGTGACGCAGGCGGTGAACGCCGTGATGCGAGGTCCGGAGTGGGAACGGTCGGCCATCTTCCTCACGTGGGATGACTGGGGGGGCTTCTACGATCACGTGAAGCCGCCGATCGTCGACGAGAACGGCTGGGGCCTGCGGGTCCCCAGCATGGTCATCAGCCCGTGGGTCAAGCCGGGCTTCATCGACAGCCAGACGTTGTCGTTCGACGCCTATCTGAAGCTCATCGAGGATCGGTTC
>JAYUAK010000140.1:0-4982 GCA_043741335.1 Actinomycetota bacterium | reverse complement strand
CGTCGGCGCCGGCGAGCAGCTCGTCGGTGATGAAGCGTGCCACCCGCTCCGAGTCCGTTCCCTGGGAAGAGCCCGGGAACACGCGGTTCACGTTCTTTCCGTCCCGTGGGTTGACGTAGGCGGTCCGTTCGAAGAACGACGGCATCGTCACGATCGGGATGGCGATGACCGTGCCTCGAAGTCCGGCGGGGTCGATCCCGCGGCAGAGCTCGATCACTGCCTCGATCGCTGGGTACTCGGCGGCGTGAAGGCCAGCCGTGATCGCGAGCGTTGGGCCGGCCTCGGCTCCCCGAACGACGAATACCGGCATCTGCCAAGGTTGATCGACCCCGGGCACGTCGACCCATCCGCTGAGCCGTTCGCCGGGTTCCGGCTTCAAGGAGTCGAACGAGTTGCTACTCACTGATCTCTCATTCCTCTTGACCTTCCTTCCTTCAGCCGAGCATCCACGTTCCCCCGTCGGCACCGATCGTCTGGCCCGTCACGTAGGAAGCGTCATCCGAGGCGAGGAACGCCACGACCGACGCGATCTCCTCCGCCCCGCCGAGCCGGCGCATCGCGATCGACTCCAGGAGCGCCCTCCGCCCCTCCTCGCCCATGGTCTGCCATTGGCGCTCGGTCGCCGGATTCGACAATACGAACCCTGGCGCTACGCAGTTGACGCGCACCCCGAAGGGCCCGAGCTCCCGCGCCAGCTGCCGGGTCAGCCCGATCACACCCGCCTTCGCCGACGCGTATGCCTGGATGCCTGTGAGGCTGTACGAGCGGCCGGCGCCGGAGGAGATGTTCACGATGCTCCCCGTCCCTGCCTGCCTCATGTACGGAACCGTCGAACGACAGAAGTGGAATGCGCCGTCCAGGTTGATCTCGAATATCCGCCGCCAGTCATCGAGAGGAACCTCATCCACGGGCCGCATGGTCTGGCCCGCTACACCTCCCGCGTTGTTCACCAGGATCGAGGGCGGCTCACCTGCCGAGACCACGCCCGCCACGAATGCCTCGACCTGCGCTGCATCGGTGACGTCGACGATCTCGGTCCGGCACCGGTTTCCCGTGGCGGCCTCCACCGCCGCGGCCGTGTCCGCCAGGCCCTCTCGTTCCGTGTCGCACGTCCAGACATCGGCCATGCGCGATGCCAGCGCGACGCAGATGGCCCTGCCGATGCCGCGCGCCCCACCGGTAACGATGGCCGTCCGCCCGGTCACACCTCGGTCGGACATCGAACCTCCCAACCGGAGATCCCCTCGAGCGCCCGCGCCACACGCAGGACCCCTTCGTCGTCCATCCGTCTTCCGGCGACCTGCAGCCCCATGGGGAGCCCGCCTTCGCCGCTCCCGATCGGGATCGTGACCGCTGGCAGCCCAGTCAGGTTGTACGGACCGGTGCGTCTGGCCTCGGTGGCTCCCTCGTCCCCGGCAACGACCGGATCCTCGGCGGGAGCCTCCCAGGCGACGGTGGGAGACACGATCACGTCTACCCCGAGGAGCACCCGGTCGAACTCGGCGAGGAGCTTCGAGCGGAACGCCCCGGCCCGCACGTAGTCGATCGCCGAGCAGAGAGCACCCAGTTCGAGCTGCGACCTGGTCATCGCCGCGTAGTCCTCGGGCCGCGACCGAAGCCAGTGCTCATGGATCATGGCGGCCTCCGGCGCGATCACGGGCATGAGCGCGTCGTCGGCGAAGGGGAGGCTCGGGACGCTCACGTCCACGATGTCGGCGCCGGCGTTCGACGCCCGTTCCACCACGTCGTGAAACGCCTGGCGTACCGACCGCCGAAGGTCGTCGCCTTCATGCTCGCTCACCACTCCGATCCTCGTCCCCACGAGCGAGACGGACCGCCCGACGTCCAACGGAACTCGGTCACTCGCGGTCGCAGGATCCCTCGCTTGCGGACCCGCGATCACCTCGAGAACGAGCGCCGCGTCACCGACCGTTCTCGTGAGAAGGCCGACGTGGTCGAGCGACCACGACAGCGGGAAGACACCACGACGGCTGACCCGGTCGTAGGTCGGCTTCATGCCGACGACACCGCAGTACGAGGCGGGGATGCGGATCGAGCCGCCGGTGTCCGTGCCGAGCGCCGCGAAGGCCATTCCGGCCGCGACGGCGGCTGCCGAGCCGCTGCTCGAGCCACCGGACGTCCTGCTCGCGTCCCACGGATTGTTGCACTGGCCGTAGTCGGGATGAACGATGCCGTACGCGAACTCCAGAAGGTTCGTCTTCCCGAGGACCACAGCCCCGGCGGCCCGCAGCCGATCGACAACCACCGCGTCGGATGCGGGCACGTTGTCCCGAAGGATGCGCGAGGCGCACGTCGTCCTTACTCCGGCCGTGTCGATGTTGTCCTTCAATGCGACCGGCACTCCATGCAGCGGCCCGAGGTCCTTCCCACTTCGAAGGGACCGCTCGGCTTCGACGGCCTCCTTCAGGGCCTGCTCGGTCGATACGGTTATCCACGCGTTCAGCCGGCCGTCGTATCGCTCGATGCGATCGAGACACTCGCGAACGGCGTCTACCGGCGATGCCGAGCCGTCTCGGAACCGAGCGCCCAGCTCGTCGATCGAAAGGAACGCGAGTTGAACGGTGCCGCCCGTCGTCATCTCGTTCATCCCGTTCGTGGAGGTGGAAGGACGAAGGGCTCGAGGCCCTCCAGGTCGACCGTCGCCAACCTCGCGCACCCCTCGAGCAGGCCGGACAACAACGGGACCATCGCCTCGCATCGTTCCCTCGACAGCGGCACCCCAGACGCCCGCGCGAGAGTGGCCACGAGCTCCGGGGTAGCTTCGGGCCGGGCAGCCTCGGCCGACACGACTAGCGTCCTTCGACCTGACGTGTGAGGTAGGTGACGCCGACGAAGGAGCGGAAGACGTCCAGCGGGTCGTCTCCTTCGATCGTGGCCGTGCGGGTCCCGGTGCGCTCCACCCCGCGGATCCAGGTGGCGATCTCAGCCATGTCGGCGTTCAGGAAGTCGATCTCCAGGTGTGCCGGCAGGTCCAGGGCCGGCGGGCCGAGGGACGATGCCTTCGCTGCGGCACGGGCGGCACCTTCCCGGATCAGTCGCCGGGCGACCTGGGGGTGGAGGTTGTGCGCGGCGAATCGGGTGATCGAGTCCTTGACGACGACTCGCTCGGCGTCGGGCATGAAGTGCCCAGCCTGGTCCCCCGTATGGGCGTCGCCGGTGATCAACGCGATCGGCACGCCGTATTTCATCGCCACGAGCGCGTTGATACCGGCCTCGCCGGTCGGTTCCCCACCCAACCGAACCTCGGCGATAGCCGAGGGGTTGTAGGTGTGCGACAAGATCGAGCTGTCCCCACTGATGGAGCCGTGATAGCCGACGAAGAAGACCACGTCGAAAGAGTCATCCAGCCCCTGCATCATGTACTCAGGCTTGTGACGCCCGCTGATGTACGAGGCCTCGCCCCGCAGCGCGTCCGGCGGGAGGTTCTGCATGGTCCAGTGCGAATCGTTGACCACGATCTCAGTCGCACCGCCCTCGAGCGCACCATCGATCGCCGCGTTCACTTCCTCGAGCGTGAGGCGCTGCCCGACCTCGTAGGAAGGCCCGAAGCCGACGCACTGCTCCCAGTCGACGATGCCGGCGACGCCTTCCATATCGAACGAGATGAACACCTTCATGATTGGTCCTCCTGGCTCGATGGCTCGCCTGCGTTTCCGTCGGGCGAGTCAGTGGGGAGCGGTGCGGTCCAGGCGAAGTGACACGCCGCGCTGCGTGTCGGACGACCGAGACCCGACGTGAGCGTCGGCTCCTCTTCGGAGCACACTGGCTGGGCCATAGGGCAGCGCGTGTGGAATCGACAACCGCTCGGGACGCGAAGTGGGCTTGGCGGGTCTCCGACCACGGCCACGGCCCCCGACGCTCGCCCCGGTTCCAGCCGTGGGATCGCCTTCAACAGGCCCTGGGTATAGGGATGGCGAGGATCTGCGAAGAGCTCGGCCGTGTCCGCCACCTCGACGATCTGTCCCAGATACATGACCGCGACTCGATCGCACAGATGGCGGACGACCGCCAGGTTATGCGCGATGAAGACCATGGTCAGACCGAGTCGCCGTTGCAGATCCCTGAGCAGGTTCAGGATGTTGGCCTGGACGGAGACGTCTAATGCCGATATGGGCTCGTCGGCGACCAAGAGCTCTGGCTCGAGCGCCAGCGCTCGGGCGATCGCCACTCGCTGGCGCTGCCCGCCCGAGAACTGCCGGGGGTAAGAGGAAAGCGCCTCAGGCCCAAGCCCCACCAGGTCCATGAGCTCCGAGGTCCTGTCGTCGACCTTGTCGGCCGGCACCACGTCGTGCACCCGAAGCAGTTCTCGGAGCATCTGCTTCACGGTCATCCGCGGGTTGAGCGATGAGTACGGGTCTTGAAAGACCATCTGGATGCGTCGCCGATCTGTTGGGGCTCGCTTGCGCGGAAGTGGGCTGCCCTCATACAGGATCTCGCCCGCGGTCGGCACGTCCAGTCCGACGATGCAGCGGGCGAGGGTGGACTTGCCCGACCCCGACTCGCCCACGAGCCCCAGTACCTCTCCGCGGCGGACCTGAAGGCTCACCGAGTCCACTGCTTGGAGACGGCCAGCCTCTCGTTTCACTCGCGAGAGCGAGTGGGCGGTCTCGAAATGCATGGAGACACCGCGGACCTCCAGAAGTGGCGCGTCGCCGTCCTGCGCCGTGGCCGAGCCGGCGTCCAAGACTTCAGGCATTCGTGCCCCCCGCGATCACCGGGCTCGTGCGGACCGACTCGATGCAGACCTCGTCGTGGATACAAGAGCTCGAGTGGCCGAAATCGACCGATCGAAGGGGCAGGTCCCCCGTCCGGCAGTCGTCGCGCACGAACGTGCAGCGAGGATGGAATCGGCAGCCTGCGGGCGGGCGCACCAGGTCAGGTGGAGAACCCGGGATCGGGATCAGAGACTCTTGGACGGAGTCGAAGTCTGGCACCGAACGAAGCAATCCCAGCGTGTATGG
>JAYUAK010000139.1:0-2046 GCA_043741335.1 Actinomycetota bacterium | reverse complement strand
CGCCCCCAGTCACCAGGACGGTCGTCACGACGCTAACCCTAAGTTCGGATCGGCCCCGATGTCGAGGGATGTGCGTTCTCCGCGAGCCAATCTGGCCGCACCCACGCACGCGATCATGGCCGCGTTGTCGGTGCAGAGCTCGAGCGGCGGGAACAGGACCCGCAAACCTGCGGCAGCCCCATCGTGTTCCATCCGTTCGCGCAGACGGGTGTTCGCGACGACGCCTCCGCCCAGAAGCACGGTGCCGACATCGAGCTGAGCCGCTGCCTCCAGGGTTTTCTGCACCTGCACGTCGACGATCGCCTCCTGGAAGCTCGCCGCCAAGTCGGGCAGATCGATGTCGTGACCGGCGGCTCGCTCCGCTTTCACGTACCGAAGCACCGCGGTCTTCAACCCGCTCATGGAGAAATCGAAGTCGCCGGATCGCTCCATGGACCGAGGGAACCGGATCGCGGCGGGGTTGCCGTCCTGCGACATCTTGTCGAGCGCGGGTCCGCCTGGGAACCCGAGCCCGATCAGCCGCGCCACCTTGTCGAATGCCTCGCCTGCCGCGTCGTCGAGGGTTTGGCCGAGTACCTCGTGATGGAACAGCTCGGGCATGTGCACGAGCATGGTGTGACCGCCGCTCACCACCAACGCGATGAACGGTGGCTCGGGCGGGCCGTGCGTCAGGAAGTTCGCCCAGATGTGTCCTTCGAGATGGTTGATGCCGATCAGGTCGGCCCCGGTGGCGAGCGAGACCGCCTTGCCCGCAGCCATCCCCACCAACAGCGCCCCGACCAGACCTGGCCCGACGGTGACAGCCACACCGTCGATGTCGCCGAACCCGAGGCCCGCAGCCTCCAACGCTGCGGCCATCAACGGATTCAACGCCTCGACGTGCGCCCGCGCCGCGACCTCGGGCACGACGCCACCGAAGCGCTCATGCAGATGCACTTGGGCCGCGATGAGGTTGGAACGAACCGTGAAGCCATCCTCCACCACCGCGACAGCGGTCTCGTCGCACGAGGTTTCGATGCCGAGGGTGATCACGCCGGGCGCACGCCCTCCGGGAGCTCGTTGCCGATCTCCGCAAGGCGGGCGGCGTAGGCCTTCGATCGGACGTCGTCGGTCCACATGATGAGCGCGTCCTCGTTCAGCTCCTGGTAGTAGTTGCGCCGCAGGCCGACGGGATGGAAGCCGAACCGGCCGTACAGTCGCTGCGCGCCCCAGTTCGAGACGCGGACCTCCAGCGAGACCGCCTGCGCGCCCATCTCGATGGCATTCACGAGCAGCTCGTACAACAGGCGCGACGCGACCTTGCGCCGGTGGTGCGAGGGGTCGACGGCGATGTTCGTCACGTGGGCCTCCTCGCCGTAGCGGATGAGCCCCGCATAACCCACGATCTCCTTGTCCACCTTGGCGACCAGGTAGCGGCGGTTCACCGGCTCGGTCATCTCGGCCAGGAACAGGTTCGGGCTCCAGGGACGCGAATAGACCTGGCGTTCGATCGCCATCACGCCGCGCAGGTGGCGGCGGCGCATCGGGGCCACCTCAACCCTGGGCGCCTCTGGTTCGCTGATCCCAAGCGATCTCCGCATCCGACTTCCTTAGATACAAGGGGATGACATCGAACAACCGGTCGTGCTCCTCGCGAGTGAACCGAGGGATGGCGAGCTCCACCAAGGCGGCGGCGTCGGGATGCGCCACCGCCGGCGAGGCGAACTCCACCCGGGTCCCGAGATCTTCGATCTCACGCCGGTACAGGATGGCACCGTTCCCGACGCACAACACCTCCCCGGGAACCGCCTGGAGCTCTGCGACCAGGTGATCAGGCTTGAGGACCAGGTGATCGGTCTCTCGGACAACGCCGCCCGGCACCGCCCGGTAGACGGCCGCGAATACCTCGCCGCGGCGGGCGTCGATGACGCAGGCGATCCGGCGGGACGTGTGTCGGACCGCATAGGCGAGCGCGTCCAAGCTGGTGATGCCGACGATAGGAACGTTCAGAACCTGGGCCAAGGTCTTGGCGGTCTCCACCCCTACCCGAAGGCCGGTGAACAGGCC
>JAYUAK010000138.1:0-4986 GCA_043741335.1 Actinomycetota bacterium | reverse complement strand
TAACCTACCTTTGCTGTAAGTTACAACTGATGTGAGCTAAAGGGCTGCGGCAGGCCCGGCGCCTCTACGAGCCCACCCGCAGGAACACCCGATAGCTGGTCCAGCCCGAGCTTCGTCCCGTGTAGGCGACCACAGGCGTCCCGGCGTCCAGCCAGACCGCGGTTGGGGACTCGTTGATCCGCTGACCGGCGTGGGCCGACCCCTGTACGACCGAGAGTGCCGACCAGGCGCCTCCCACCGAGTCGCTCCAGACGACGTCGATCCGGGTCGTCGCCGACAGCGCGTCACACCCGGCCGTCTTGCACGCGCTCCACACCGCCCCGAGTCCCCCGCCCGGAGCCGGGACGATCTCCACGTCGAAACCCCCCAGGTACGACGCTTGCGGGCCGAACGGAGCGATCATGACGTTCGCGCCCCACGACTTCGACCACGTACGAACGAACACCCCGTCTGGCGTCGTCCACGCGAGCGAGAGCTTGCCGTTCACCCCGCGGAGCGACGGCGTGCCTCCGTTCGCCGAACCGAGCGAGCCCACGATGGAGACGGCGTCGTGCCACTTCTTGCCGAAGTTCGTGGAGACGCGCGCTTTGATCGCGCCAGAGCCGCTGGCGATCCACACCACGCCGACCACGTTGTCGGTGGCGCCCACGCTGCTCGAGCCCGCCATCCCCTCACCGTTGGGTGCGTTCGAGGTCGTCTTGCCGACCACGCTCTTCACGAAGCTCTTCCCGCCGTTCCCGCTCCGCGCCACGCGGACCTGGCCGGTGTTGGCGTCGACCCACGAAACGTAGATATGTTTGCCCGATGCCGCGATGGACGGCGAGTCCACTCGCCCCTTCGTCTTCGTGAGCGCGATCGTCTTGCCCCACCCGCCGCCGGTGTTCGCGCGGAAGTACAAGGTGCGGGGCTTCGACGGGTCGTAGCTGTCGTAGCTCGTCTGGGTCACCCAAACCGCGTACAGCGCGCCGCCGGAGACCGCGAGCGCGGCTCGATCCGCTTGTCGTTTGGGTTGGCTCACGCGCACGGGGTCCGACCACGTCGCGCCTCTGTCTGAGCTCGTCCGGGCGAAGACGCCCATGAACGGTCCGTGGTCGGTGGCGAATCCGCCTTGGGAGAAGTCCGAGGTGACCAGCGCGATCAAGTCGCCGCTCGCGTCCTGAGCGAGCGTCGAGCCGCCGCTCCAGCCCCACGTGTGCACGTCGCGTTGCGGGCCCCACGCCGGCGCGGCGCGCACCGGCGTCGCGATCACCCCTGCGATCACGAGGGCCGCGGCAAGCACCGAGGAACGACGTCGCGCGCGCATCGGGCCCACCCTATCGCGACGGCGCTCGTCGGCGACCGTGACCGCCGGATGCGCCGGGCGCTTTGCGCGCACGTGCGGACGGTGTTAGGAAGGGCGCCGAGATCTAAATTGGGCTTTGGGGAAGGGAGCCACCATGTCGCATCCGAAGGACCGAGTACCACCACTCTCCATGGCGCTCTCCCGGCGCGAGTTCCTCCGCCGGGCTGCCGCAACCGGCGTAGCCGTGCCGAGCCTGGCCGCGATCCTGGCCGCGTGTGGCTCTTCGGGCAGCAACGGAGGAAGCTCCCCGAGCGGGTCGAGCGGTGCGTCGGGCTCAGGCGGCCTCCAGCTTGCCCGGCCCGACAGCCCCGTGACCCTGGCCGTCACCGACGCCAACCCCGCGATCGCCGACGGCCTCAACCCCGAGGCGGGGCCGCTCAAGATCTTCGGGTACAACGACTACATCTATAAGAAGGTGCGCAACGGGTTCGCCGACAAGTACGGCGTCGACGTTCAGTACACCGTGTTCGACACCCCCGACGAGATGGTGTCGAAGATGCAGTCGAACGGATCGGACTTCGACCTGATCGTCACGGTCACGTTGGACAACATCGGCAAGCTGGCCGCGGGTGGACTGATCCAACCGTTGAACAAGACCTACCTGCCGACGGTCCAAGAGCAGCTGTGGAACGGCGTCCCGGACTTCTACGACGTCGGCCGGCAGTACACGGTCCCTTACGTCGTGTACACGACGGGGATCTCGTGGCGGAACGACCTGGTGAGCACGGACATCGCCAACATGGACAACCCGTACGACGTTCTGTGGGACACGAAGTATCAAGGCCAGGTCCACCTGTTGAACGGCAGCCGCGACACGCTTGCCACGGCGCTCCTCCGCAAGGGCTACGACCCGAACGAATCGGACCCGGCGATCATGGAGACGGTCAAGCAGGATCTCCTGGCCGGTGCCGACGCCATGGGCTGGAAGTACGACCACGTGGACTACACCGAGCTGAGCACGAACGGCTGGGAGATCCACGGGACGTGGTCTGGACAGATGGTCTACTACCAGTACTACCTGCCGAAGGGCCTGGACATCACGTCCCTGTCGTACTCGTGGCCGCCCCTGGGCACGGGCGGACAGAGCGGTCTCATCTCGCACGACCTGTTCGCCATCTCGAAGGGAGCAGCGAACCCGGTGTTGGCACACCAGCTGATCGACTTCCTGTACGAGCCCGACAACGCGCTCACGAACTACACCTACGAGGGCTATCAGCCGACGGTCGTGTCGCTCGACAAGCAGACGGCGCTCGACAAGGGATACCTGCCGCCGAGCCTGGACTACACGTTCGTCACCGAGGACATGTTCGCGATGGGCGTGTCCGAGCTGGAGCTGGCGCCCGCGGTGAACCAGCTGTATCAGCAGATCTACCAAGAAGTGACGGGTGGCGCGTAAGGACGGCTCGTCGGGCGTCTGGTCGTCTCGCGGTCTTTGGCGCGGGCTCTGGCCGTCCTTCTCCTTACCAGCGACGATCTGGCTCCTGCTCTTTTTCGTGCTGCCGTTCTACGTGATCTTGTCGGTCGCGTTCGGCGGACTGGATCAGATCTTCTTGACGGCAACGCCGGTCTACAACCCGCTGCACTGGAGCTTCGGTCCGTTCCACGATGTCGTGTCGGCGCTTACCACGAGTCAGTCCATCTATCAGGAGACGTTCGTTCGAACGCTGGTCTACGTGGGGATCGCTACCGGGCTCAGCCTGCTGATCGGATACCCCGTGGCGTACTTCATCGCGCGACACTCCGGGCGGGCGAAGACATTCTTCTTGGTGGCGTTCATCGCGCCGTTCTGGATCAGCTACATGATGCGGATGTTCGCGTGGGTGAACCTGCTTCAGCCGCAGGGCTACGTCAACCGGATCCTCGAGTCGTTGGGGATCCTGCGCGAGCCGCGGCTGTGGCTGAACGGCAAGCCGTCGACCGTGGTGATGGGGCTGGTCTACGGGTACGTCCCGTACATGATCCTGCCGCTCTACGGGATGCTCGACCGCATCGACCGATCGACGTTGGAGGCCGCACGCGATCTGGGAGGGAGTCAGGCCCGCACGTTCCTCCGCGTGACGTTGCCGCTTTCGCGTCAGGCGATCTTGGCGGGATGCGTGATCGTGGCGCTGCCGATGTTCGGCGACTACTTCACGCAAACGTTGCTGGCGAGCACGCGGCAGACGGCGATGTTCGGCAACCTGATCGTGAGCTCCATGGACAGCTCGTTGGTGAACCAGGGCGCCTCGCTCGTGATCATCCTGATCGCCGTCCTCACGATCCCGATGCTCTACTACCTGCGCAGCACGAACGCGGCGCGAGAGCTGGCGGAGCGGTGAGCGCGTCCCCGGTTGCCGTCTCGACCTGGGGTCGCGCGAAGGCGTGGTCGACGAACCCCTGGGCCAGGGCACGCTTCCTGTGGGCGATCGCGATCGCCTACGTGGTGTGGACGTTGCTCCCGGTGTTCATCGCGGTCGCGTTCTCGTTCAACGCCGGCAAGGCGCAAACGACGTGGCAGGGGTTCTCGCTGACCCGTTGGTACGTGGGCGACGTGAACTCCCTGTGGCAGGACGAAACGCTCCGATCGGCGCTCTTCCAGAGCTTGAAGCTCTCGTCGTTGACCGTGCTGATCGCCGTGCCGTTCGGGGTGGGGTTCGCGCTCGCGCTCGATCGATGGCAGTCACGGAGTGCTTCCGCCGCGAACTTCCTGATGCTCTTCTCGTTCATCACTCCGGAGATCGCGATCGGTGTCGGTTTGTTCCTGATGTTCACGCAGCTGGTGTCCGGGATCGGCCTGGGGTTCCAGGCGCAGCTGTTCGGTCTGTCGATGTTCGAGATGGCCTATCCGGTGATCGTCGTGCGGGCCCGGCTGCTCTCGATCGGCAAGCAGTACGAGGAGGCCGCGATGGATCTGGGGGCGACGCCGCTCGGAGCCATGCGACGGGTGTTGCTGCCGATGCTCTCCCCGGCGATCTTCGCGAGCACCGCGATCGTGTTCGCGTCGGCGATCGACAACTTCGTCATCTCGGAGCGCCTGTCGGTGAACGCCGCCACCCAGACGATCCCGATCATCATCTACAGCTCGGCGCGCCGCTCGCCGTTGCCCTCGCTCAACGCGTTGGCAACGGTCACGTTGGCGTCCTCGACGCTGGTCGTCGCGGCCGCGGCGCTGCTCTACCGAAGGTTCACGCGGATCGAACGGGGGCCCGGCGGGTAGTCCCGGAGGACGGCACGTTCAGGCGCGGCCGACGACGGCGCCGCTCGTACGGGTACAGCCAGGTGGCCGCGGTTCCCAGAACCATTTGGAGTGCGAACCACCACACCCAGATGGAGCTTTGCACGTGGAGGCTTCCGAGCGTGCCGCGGCCCACGATCGGCAACAGCAAGATGGGGAAGTAAGCGAGTCCCAGCAACCGGGAAGGGCCTTGCCCCCACCGCAGGTAGGCGGCCGCCCCCATCGCCCAGAAGGACGTGAGCGCCACCACGTAGCCAGCGGCGCACAGGCCGGCCGCCCGGCTTCGCATCCGTACGGATCGTGCTCGAGCCTGTTCCATGGGGTGTCACCTCGCGGTCGCTCGGGACCGTTCGAGCCTAACCCGTCGGGGACGCTCGATGGCGGAGGCGGGGTGAGAAGTTGGTGAGGCTTAGTACGCGCCGCGGCCCGT
>JAYUAK010000137.1:0-5002 GCA_043741335.1 Actinomycetota bacterium | reverse complement strand
GGTCGTAGCGCACCCGAACCGCAGGCTTAGAGATCGTGATCACGCGGCGCAGATCGATCGGCGTGCCGATCACTACGAGATCCACGTCGGCGGCGTCGATGATCTTCTCCATCTCGGCGAGCTGACCATCCGAGTACCCCATGGCCGGCAGCACCGGGCCCACGTTGTACTTGCGGAACGTCTCATCGATCGTGCCGACCGCCCAGGGGCGCGGGTCGACGATCTCCGCAGCGCCGTTCAGACGGGCAGCCACCACGCCGGCACCGAACTTCATCTCGCCGTGCGTAAGCGTCGGGCCGTCTTCGATCACCAGAACCCGCTTGCCCGCGATGGCGCCCGGCTCATCGACCGTTACACGGCTGTTCGCCTTCACCACGGTCGCGCCGGGATTGATCGCTCGGATGGTGTCTTCGAGCTGACCGAGCTGCTCGGTCGAGGCCGAATCCACCTTGTTGATCACGATCACGTCGGCCATCCGGATATTCGTCTCGCCCGGAAAGTACGTCGTCTCGTGCCCGGCTCGCAGCGGATCGGCAACGACGACGCTCACCGTTGGCCGGTAGAAGGGCAGATCGTTATTGCCTCCGTCCCAGAGCAGGACATCACACTCCTCCTGGGCCTGGGCGAGGATGTCCGCATAGTCCACGCCGGCGTAGATGATCGTGCCGGACGTGATGTGCGGCTCGTACTCTTCGCGCTCCTCGATCGTGGTCTCGTAGCGGTCGAGGTCCTCGATCGTCGCGTAGCGCTGCACGCGCTGCGCGTTCAGGTCGCCGTACGGCATCGGGTGGCGAACCGCCACGACCCGCTTGCCGGCATCCTTCAGCGCACCGGCGATCGCGCGTGTCGTCTGGCTCTTGCCGGACCCGGTGCGCACTGCGCAGACCGACACGACTGGGACCTTCGCATCGAGCATCGTCGCCTCGGGCCCGAGCAGGAGGAAGTTGGCTCCCGCGGCCATGGCCTCACTCGCCTTGTGCATCACATAGACGTGCGACACATCCGAGTACGCGAAGACGACGTCGTCGACATGCAGATCCTTGATCAGCGTCGTCAGCTCGGACTCGTCGTGGATCTGGATCCCGTTCGGGTAGTTCGGTCCCGCGAGCTCGGCGGGATACATCCGATCGTTGATGAACGGGATCTGGGTGGCCGTGAACGCCACGACTTCCGTGTCGGGATCGTCTCGGTAGACGGTGTTGAAATTATGGAAGTCGCGACCGGCGGCTCCCATGATCAGGACACGACGCTTCATGGCTCTGTCCTTTCAGGAGAGGGTGTGATGCGCGGGTGGCCTGGCCTCCCCGCTCTTCGATCCGGAGCCTACTCCAACGGGCTGCGCCCGGTCACCGGGCGAGCGCCTCGACACCGAGGGATCTTCCGATCACCTCGTCTGCCACCGGTCGAGGCCTTCGACGTTCACCACTCGGCCGAACGGCTCGGCGAAGTGGGGCACGCAGGTCGTGAGGTCCTCATCCCGGGCTCGACCGAGAAGGGCGCTGCGGGTCTTCACACCGGTCACGGGATCAGCGTCGTGCGTCGATAGCCATTCCTGATGGGTGACCTGCACGGGATGGTGGAGGGCATCGCCAGTGATCAAGAGATGCTCATCACCCGAGGAAACCAGGACGGCCCGATGCCCCGGCGTGTGCCCGGGCGCGTGGATCACGCCGACGCCCGGCACGATGTCGTGATCCTCAGCTGTCACGTCGAGCATGTCGCGGCTGGCGAGCGGCCGGACGCAACGCTGGAACGTCGCACGATCCTGCGGGTCCTCGGTGTCCCGGAACGCGTCCCAGTCCGCCCGGTGCGCGTGGTGCCTAGCGAACGGAAAACGCGGTTGTCCGTCCTCCAGGGTCGCGCCGCCGACATGATCTGCATGAAGGTGCGTGTGGATGACGTGATCCACCTGGGCAGGCTCGATGCCCGCCACGACGAGCTCCGCCGCGATCGAGCCACTCACTGGTCCCCAATCGGATGGCGCCTCCCCGCCGATCCCCGTGTCGATCAAGACGAGCACGTCCGGCGTTCGGATCGCGAAGGCGTGGATGTGAAAGTCCCATGAAGCATCACCCAGGAACGCCCAGGGATACGCGTCGCGGAACGGTTGCCATCCGTCGGGAAGGTCGAGAGGAAGGTCCACATCAAGCGGGAGGGGGACGCGCGCGTCGCAGAGTGGAACGACCTCGAACTCCCCGACGTGGAGTGCATCGTGCGGCACAGGGTGACCCTAGTCCAGATCACCCGGCTCATCGACATCGAACAAGGTCCTGCGAGCCGGATCGAGGCTGACCCATGTCTGTTCGTCGATCACGGCTGTTCGAAGCGCCCGGAGCACCGCTCGAAGCGAGCGCTCATCGGTGTGGAGCAGGGATCGTGCGACCTCGCGTGCCGGCGCCACGCGCACGAGGCTCGGGAGAGGCCGGAACCGGTCGCCGTCCTGCAACGCCACCGCGTCGACGGACGCCTCCCCCACTACACGGAGCATCTCGAGCAGGACTCCGGTCGAGACATCCGGCATGTCGCCGCCGGTGACGATCGCGAGCGGCGTCACCGCCCCTTCCAGCCCGGCCAAGAGCCCCACGAGCGGACCTTCGCCCTTCCGAGGGTCTCGGAGGAACCGCGCGCGCACGCCGACGGGGACCGTGGGCTCCGGCACATCCGGAGCCATCACGATCAGGACCTCTGTGCACACTTCCGCGAGTCGGAGCACGGCGTGATGCAGGAGTGGGATCCCTCGATACACCGCTACGAGCTTGTCGCTGCCGAACCTGGTCGAACGCCCTCCCGCGAGCACGATCCCCGTGGCGCTCGCAGTAGTCTGGCTCAGACTAGTCTCGTTTCCGCTTCTTCGCCGCCGGATCGTCGCCCTTGCGTGACTGCACGAACGCGAACCCGAACCGACCCTTGATACACAGGTGGCCGTTCGTCACGGAGTTGTCCCACGCCGAAGTGACCTTCACGATCTCGTTGTCCTGCACGTGAAGCTCCAGCTCGCACCCGACGCCACAGTACGGGCAGATCGTGTCGACGACCGACTGCTCCGCCTCGTCCCAGGTCCCGGCCTCGCGCATCTCGTGCTCGGACGTGAACATCAGCGCACCGGTCGGGCACACGCCGATGCAGTTCCCGCAGTAGACGCAGGCGGACTCGTTCAACGGGACCGCGAACTCGGTGGAGATCCGGGCGTCGAACCCGCGCCCGGCCACCGCGATGGCGAACGTGTTCTGCGCATCGACGCCGCACGCTTCGACACACTTGTAACAGAGGATGCAGCGCGAGTAGTCGCGGACGTAGAGCCCGTTGTCGATCTTCACGGGCTGGGCGACCGCCTCTGCGACCGTTGGGTCCGCCGGAGCGTGGTGGTGGCCGGCCCAACGCTCGTCACGCTCACCGGCGGGCAACGGCGCCATCTGTGCGCCGAATCGCTCCGGCTGCGCCTCGTATCGCGCCATCCAACGGTGGACATCGAGACTCGTGAGCTCGGTGTCGACGCTCGATGCCAGGAACTCCATGACGAGCTTGCGTGAGTGCTGCACGCGTTCGGTGTCGGTCTTGACCTTCATACCGTCCTCGGCCGTGCGCGAACACGCCGGCACGAGCACCCTGGAGCCCTCGACCTCCACCACGCAGACGCGGCAGGCGTTGATCGGCGTGAGGTTGTCGGCGAAGCAGAGCGTGGGCGTGTCGATCCGCTGCGAACGGCAGGCGTCCAAGATCGTCGACCCTTCGGGCACCCGAACCGTCACACCGTCGACCTCGATGTCGATCAGGCGTCGCGGAGGCGCCAGAGGCACCGCGCTCATGCGTTCGCTCCCTGATCGTCGAAGAGATGGAGTCGTTGCACCGCAGACTGTACGGCGGCGGCGGCCGTCTGCCCCAGGCCGCAGATCGAGGCGTCACGCATGACCTGGGCGATCTCGTCGATCAGGGCCAGCTCCTGCGCGCGGGAACCGATCGTCCGGTCGGCGACCAGGCGGTGTAACGCCTCCTCCTGCCGCACGGTCCCGACCCGGCAGGGGACACACTGTCCGCAGGATTCGTCGCGGAAGAAGCGGGCGATGCGAAGCACGATGTCGACCAGGTCGACCGACTGGTTGAACGCCATCACGACGCCGGAGCCGAGCGTGTAGCCGCCCGCACGCGCATCCTCGAACGTCAAGGGGATGTCCAGTTGTTCGGGCGTCACGAACCCACCCGCCGCGCCGCCCAAGAGGATCGCCTTCGCTGTTCCCATGATCCCACCGGCCAGGTCAAGAACGTCGCGGAGGGTGGCGCCAGATTCCACCTCGTAGAGGCCGGGTCGCGCCACCGTGCCGCTCAGACAAAAGAGTCGTGGGCCGGTGGAACCCTCGGTCCCGATCTTCGCGTAGGTGGACCCACCGATCCGCATGATCTCCAGGACGTTGAGCAACGTCTCCACGTTGTTGATACCGGTGGGCTTGCCGAACACGCCGCGCTGCACGGGGAACGGCGGCTTGTTCCTCGGCTCGCCGCGTTTGCCTTCGAGCGAGTTGAACAGCGCCGTCTCCTCGCCGCAGATGTAGGCGCCTGCGCCGCGACGGAGCTCGATATCGAACCGGAACCCCTCGCCCATGACGTCACCACCCAGAAGTCCGTGACGCCGGCACTCCGCGATCGCATGCAAGAGCCGTTCCGTCGCAAGCGGATACTCCCCGCGGATGTAGATGTAGCCCTGCTCACTTCCCGTCGCGTATGCGGCGATCGTCAAAGCCTCGATGACCGCGAACGGATCTTGCTCCATCACGATGCGATCCTTGAACGTGCCGGGCTCGGATTCGTCGGCGTTGCAGATGAAGTAGTGCGGACGAACCGGCTGCTCGGATACCGCCTTCCATTTCACGCCCGTCGGGAATGCCGCACCGCCTCGACCCATGAGCTTGGCGTCGGTGACCTCGCGGATCACCCCTTCAGGACCAAGGTCGTGCGCTCGGCGAAGCGCCTCGTACCCACCGTGCGCCCGGTAGTCGTCGAGGGACAC
>JAYUAK010000136.1:0-5005 GCA_043741335.1 Actinomycetota bacterium | reverse complement strand
CCGGGTCGATCGGGAGCTCACCTCGACGCACCTGCTCTGCGATCGATCCGTCGGACGCGTAGAACGTTCCGGGTCCGTAGAAATACCCGTACCGGAGCACGACGCCATCGATCCCCTCGCGGGCCAAGACCGCCGATTCCAGCGCTCGCACCGCTTCGACGCTCCGCCGGTACGGCTCGGGCGCGTCGTCGAACAGCGGGTCGTCTTCGCTCTTCACGGCGCCGCCGACGGGCGCGTACACGAATGCGATGCTCTGCGCGACGATCCGTCCGACGCCGGCGAACGCGGCCGCATCGACCAGGTTTGCCGTGCCCTCTCGTCGGATCCGCAGATTCCCGGCGAACATCTCTTCGAAGCGGGCCGGGTCCTGATCGAGGGCGGGAGGGAGGTCGGTGAGCTGATGGATCACGATCTCGGGTCGCGCGTCTGCCACGACGTTCCGCAGTCGCTCCGTGTCGAAGACATCGCAGACGATCGGCTCGGCGCCGGCGTCGCGGAGCCCATCCACCCTCGCTTCGGATCGCGTGATCGCGGTGACGTGATGACCGGCCTGCACGAGCATCGGCAGGAGCGAGCGACCGATGGCTCCGGTCGCTCCAGCGAAGAAGATGCGCACGGGGTCAGGCATGGGATCGAGCCGCGTTGAGCAGAGCGTCGATCGCCGTCGAGTTCCCCATCGCTTCATCCACCGCCAGGTGACGAGGCGGCTCCAGGCCGCGGATCGCACGTTGGATGTGACGCAGGGCCGACGTGAACGAACGCTCGCCCGCCGGCGCCGCGGGCTGTGTCTGCACTTCGTCTTCACGCATGACGATTAGTTGATCGCCTTCCTCGGGATGGAACGGGTTCGTCATGCGGATCTCGCCCTCGGTGCCGAGCACGCGCGAGAACGTGTCGTACCCGCTCCGGAAGCCGCACGAGAACATCAGCCGTCGATCCTCCGGGAACGCCAGTGCCCCCCAAAGCTCGGTGTCCGCGCCGCGGCCGATCCACTCCGCATCGGCGATCGCTCGCGTGAGGTCGGGTTCGGCGTCGAAGAGCAGCCGCGCGAGGCGGATGGGGTAGCAGCCCACGTCTTGGATCGACCCGCCCGTGAGCTCGGCGAACGAACGGAGGTCCGGCGGTTCGTCCGATTCGAAGTGGAACTCGGACTCGATCAACCGGTAGTGGAACCGTGACTCGATCTCGCGTACCCGACCGATCGTCCCGTCGTCGAGCAGTTGGCGCACCCGATCCATCTGTTCGTGGAACGGAAATACGAACGCTTCCCATAACGGTCCGGTCGATGCCTGCGCCGTCGCCAGCACGCGCTCCGTCTCCTCGACCGTACCGCAGAGCGGTTTCTCGCAGAACACGGCCTTCCCGGTCTCGAGCGCCGCGATCGTCCACTCGGCGTGGAGCCCGTTCGGGAGCGGGATGTACACGGCCTCGATCTCAGGATCGGCGACCACCTGCTCGTATCCCTCCGTGCCTCGCGCGACCCCGTGTTCCGCGGCCCACGCCTTCGCGCGGGACGGATCGCGACTTCCGACGACGACCGCGACCCCATCGCCCGTTTGCTGCAGGGCCGGCAGGAACGCGCTCTCCGCGATGCCGGCCGTGCCGAGGATCCCCCACCTGACCGGTTCGTCGAGCGTGTGCACGCGCGGACCCTACCAAGTCATCGCCCGCGGCCCCGTCATCTCGACTCCGTATGCTCGACCGATGGGCGACACGCACGGCAGGTCCCGCCGGATCGGCATCCTTCGGCCGCTCTCGGTCCGCGATTTCGCGTACCTGTGGACAGGGATGACGGTCTCGATGGTCGGCGATGGGATCTACATCCTCGCCATCGCGTGGCAGGTCTACCAACTCTCGAACACCCCCACGGCGCTTGCGGCGGTGGGGATCGCCTGGTCGCTCCCACAGCTCTTGCTGTTGGTGGGATCCGGCGTGTTGTCCGACCGGATCGACCGTCGTCACCTGATGATCGCCGGCGACCTCCTCCGGTTCCTCGCGATCGGGACCGTCGGCGCGCTTTCTATCTCGGGGACGCTCACGATCCCTCGGCTCATCGGCCTGGTCGTGGTCTACGGAGTGGGCCAGGCGCTCTTCGGTCCGGCATTCTCGTCCATCGTGCCGAGCATCGTGCCGGAGGACATGCTCGTCGAGGCGAACGCGCTCGGTCAGTTCGTCCGGCCGTTCGCGATGACGCTCGTCGGCCCGCTGATCGGTGGGTTGTTGGTGGGCGGCGTCGGGCCGGGATGGGCGTTCGTCGCCGACGGTTTCACGTTCGCGTTCTCGGCAGTGATGATCCAGCTGATGCACGCGCGTCCGGCCGAGCGACATGAGGGCGAGGAGTCGTCCATGTGGTCGGATACGAAGGAAGGCATCCGCTATGTGCAGGAGCGCGCGTGGCTGTGGGCGGCGCTTTCGGCTGCGTTCATCAGCCTCCTCTGCACATGGGGTCCGTGGGAGACGCTCGTTCCGTTCATCGTGAAGAACACGCTCCATGGGTCGCCGATCGACCTGGGTCTCGTCTTCGGTGCGGGTGGCGTGGGGTCGGTGCTGGCCGCGTTGATCATGGGACAGCGAGGCGGACTGCCTCACAAGCCGCTCACGATCCTTTACCTGTTCTGGGCGCTCGGGATGCTGATGACGACCGGGTTCGGCGTGGTCCACGCGGTCTGGCAGGCGATGATCGTCGCCTTCATCGCCGAGGGCGCGATCACGGTCCTCATCGTCGTGTGGGTGACGCTGCTGCAGCGGCTCGTTGCGCCAGAGCTCCTTGGGCGGGTGTCGAGCATCGACTGGATGGTCTCGACGGGCGGAGTTCCGCTTTCGTTCGCGATCGTGGGGCCACTCGCCGGCGCGATCGGTGCGCGGACCACCATGATCTGGGCGGGGCTCTTGGGCGCGGGCGTCACGATCGCGTTCATGTTCATCCCCGGGGCGCGCGAGCCCGAGCGCGACGGATCGCTGACGTCATGACGGCCCGCCTCCCGCTGATCCTGCTGCCGCCGTCCGAGGGCAAGGCTCCGGGCGGGAACGGACCACCGTGGACACCCGGGTCGATGGCGATCGATCTCGACGGGTCCCGGGTCGAGGTGCTCGCCGTGCTCGCGAGGGCGATGCGAGGCAGCGAGGACGCGCGCGGCAAGCTCCTCGACGTGAAAGGGCGTGCGCTGCAAGCGGCCACCGCGGCCGATCGCAGCGCTCGTACATCCGCCACGAGGCCCGCGATCGAGCGTTACACGGGCGTGCTGTACGACGCGCTCGATCACCGGTCGCTCACGGCCGCGCAGCGCCGCCGTCTGGACGGAAGCGTGGTGATCTTCTCGGGACTCTGGGGGCTCGTCGCTCCCTCCGATCCGATCCCCGACTACAAGCTGAAGATGGGCGCGGTCCTGCCGGGACTCGGCAAGCTGTCGACATGGTGGCGGGACGAGCTGTCGGCGCGTCTGGCCGAACGCGCCTCGGGCCGACGGGTGTGGAACGTGCTCCCGAATGAGCACGCCGCGGCGTGGCGCCCCGCGGTCGACGTACCGCAGTGGATCGTCCGATTCGTCGAGCGGCGTCCGGACGGATCGGTGGTCACCGCCTCACACGCAAACAAGGCGCTCAAGGGGGCCCTGGTGCGGTATCTGCTTGCGCACCCGTCCGCGGGACCCGGCGACCTGTCCGGATGGGATGGGCTCATCGTCGAGCGCCGGTAGACTTCGAAGCCATGGAGTACACGCACCTCGGGCGGCTCGGTTTGGTGGTCAGCCGACTCTGTCTGGGCACCATGAACTTCGGGCCCCACGCGTCCGAAACTGACAGCGACGCGATCATGGACGCCGCGGTCGCCCACGGCATCAACTTCTTCGACACCGCGAACGTGTACGGGCGACACCTGGGCGTCGGCGCGACCGAGGAGCTCATCGGGCGCTGGTTCGCCAAGGGCGGGGGTCGTCGCGAGAAGGTCGTGCTGGCCACCAAGGTCTACGGGCAGATGGGCGATTGGCCCAACGAGGGCCGGCTATCGGTGCTCGCCATCCGCAATGCGTGCGAGGCCTCGCTCAAGCGGCTGCGAACCGACCACATCGACCTGTATCAGATGCACCACATCGATCGCGACGCGTGGTGGGACGAGGTCTGGCAGGCGATGGAGATCCTCGTCCAACAGGGCAAGATCCTCTACGTCGGCTCGAGCAACTTCGCGGGATGGCACATCGCCCGGGCGAACGAGATCGCGCGTGCGCGGAACTTCCTCGGGCTCGCGTCGGAGCAAAGTCTCTACAACTTGAACGCGCGGACGATCGAGCTCGAAGTGCTCCCCGCGGTGCAGGAATACGGCATGGGGCTGATCGTCTACAGCCCGCTCGCCGGCGGACTGCTCGCCGGCGCGGTCTCCAAGGTCGAGGAAGGGCGTCGCTCGAGCGAGTATCTCCAGGCAGAGATCGACGAGCACGGCGCTCGGCTCCATCAATGGGAGGCCCTTTGCCTCGAGCTCGGGGAGCGGCCTTCCGACGTCGCGCTTGCGTGGCTGCTGGCGCAGCCGGGCGTCACGGCGCCGATCATCGGCCCTCGCACGGTCGAACAGCTGAATGCGTCGATGCGCGCGCTCGAGATCCGACTCGGATCTGAGGTGCTCGCTAAGCTCGACGAGATCTTCCCCGGCCCCGGCGGCGCGGCCCCCGAAGCCTACGCCTGGTAGCCGAGGGCGGCTTCGATCTCGCGCGCGGTTGCGACCACCGCCGAGGCATAGCGCTTCGCGCCGATCCGCCCGATCCGCGAGAGAGGGCCCGAGACGGAGACGACCGCGATGAGCGCGTCGTACGGTCCGAGGATCGGTGCGCTGACCGACGACACTCCCGGCTCGCGCTCGCCGACGCTGTCGGCCCAGCCCTGTCGCCTGGCGGTGGCGACCTGTTGACGTAAGCGCGTCGCGTCGCGCTCGTCGAGGTCTGCCATCAAACGAGCCGCATCCTCTGGGTTCGCCCACGCGAGGAAGATCTTGGCGGCAGACCCGCGGGTGAGGGGG